>CBEVZO010000117.1:0-8330 GCA_965554365.1 uncultured Anaerolineae bacterium | reverse complement strand
CTCCATCGCGCGCATCATCAGGTTCACGACGGCGATCTCGGCGGCCTGCGGGTCCAGGTCCACGCCATAGAGATGTGTTTCCAGGATCAAGCGCGGATAGTCGCGGATGCGGTCGAGTTTGGCGGTGTAGTCCGCCAGTTCGACGCGCCGTTCGATGGGGCTGAGGCCCTCGGCGGCGAGTGCCTCGGCACGGTCGGCCATCGCGTTTTCCAGGCGGCGGATTTCGCCTTCATAGAACCGCGCGAGGACCTGATACGCTTCGATTAAAAACGAGCCGCTGCCACATGCGCTATCCAGCACGCGCAGGCCGGTGATATCGCGGCTGGTTTTGCGCGTCTCGCCCGCGAGTGATGCCCCGTCCGGCTGCCCGTTGGTCGTCCCGTACAGATAGCGGCCCAGGCTGTGCGCGACGATGTACTGCACGATCACATGCGGCGTATAGTAGCTGCCCTGCTTCTTGCGCGTCTCGACGTTGTCGCGTGTCTCGACCGAACCGTTATCGAGCGCGAGTGTCTGGCCGAGGTACTGTTCGTAGGTGTTGCCGATGATGTCGGGCGGCATGGCCCGGTAGCGCGCGTCGTAGAGCGTGGCGATCAGTTCCATCAGTGTGGTTTGGCTGAATTGCGCTTCATCCACCGTGCCGTGTGCAAACAGCGCGGAGTTGTGATGTTTGTCAAACTGGCGGAAGAAGTGCGCCAGGTGGTCGCCCAGCGGTATGGCGTAGTCGTTGTCGCGACACAATTCGTAATATCTGCGCAATGTGCCGGCGTCGATGACCGAGTGATCCTCGGCAAAGCGCACCACCACCAGGCGATCCAGAAACCGCTGCACGACGGCGCGCAGCAGTACCAGGTTCACGCCGCCGTCGGGATGGAACGCCCAGGGGTTAGCGTCCGGGTCAGCCAGGATGTCTTTCGCCAACGCCTGTCGCCAATCGGTGATTAGCGCGAGATATTCGGTATCCACGTCGCGCGTGTAGCGTTGGTTGCTCAGGCGGTCCAGACTGCCCTTGAGCATGTTCGGGTAGGTCAACTGCCACAGCAGATCGAAATCGGTTTTATACGCGTCGGGTTTTTCAAACGAAAACACCAGCCAGTCGCGGCGGGCGTTAAACAGGCGCAGCCGTTCGAAGTTGGTCAGGATGGCCCAGGTTCCGCCCGTGCTGAATGCATAGTTGATGGCCTGCTGTTCTTCTGCTGTGCGATCCATTGCCATGCCGGGCAGCGCGAGTTGCGTGGGTCTCAATACGCCGGTGACCTCGGTGCGGGCTTCGGCCAGTTCCTTAAGCACGCCAAAGCGTTTGGCTTCGACAAACACGCGCTCGCTGTTGTCCAGCGTCAGCGTGATATCGGGTCGCCCGACCTCGGTGCGGCGCTCGAACTGGTAACGCTCCGGGTCACCGACCGGCCAGCCGAGTACGTCACCCAGCAGCGGCGTAATGAACTGGTGGACCACATCCGTCTCGGTCATTTCGTCGCGGCGCGCCGGGTCCAGCGCATGATATTTGTCGATTAATTTTTTCAGGGCGACTTTGGCGTCATGTTCGTTCAGCATGGGAACCTCATTCTGGCAGCGAGTCACGTGCTATGTTTAGTGCTACTACAACTTGGTCAAAAACGCAAAAAGTCCGTACACCCACCGCTCCCTAACCGCGTTTTAATGTCTTTTTCACCGTTCTGCGTGTACCATAAGGATATACAATCCGCGCGGGAAGTCTGAGTCCGCCCCGGTGAGAGGTGCGTATGGCGCACGTATTCCTATCCCACAAAATCGAAGACGGTGATTTCGCCGATCTGTTGCGCGCACGCCTGGAAAACACAGGTTTTATCGTGTGGCCGCACGGTGATGTGCGTCCCGGCGACGAGTGGCGCGAGGAGATTGACGCGGCAGTGCGCGAGGCGTTCGCGGTGGTCGTGATCATTTCGTCCATAGCCAGCGTGTCGCCGTTTGTGGCGTATGAGTGGGCGGTGGCCTGGGGCGCGAATGTGGAGATCATCCCCGTGATCCTCGAACACGCGATGATCCACCCTCGGCTGCGCGGCTTGCAACAGCTTGATTTCACGGATCGTGCGACCCGCCCCTGGGACGAACTGATCGGGCGGCTGCGTGTGATCCAGAGTCAGCGCGAGATCGCCGCTGCTGTCCCGACTAATGGCGCACTGCGTCGCCTCAAAAACACAGGGCCGGGTATGCCTAGCGGTGTAGAACACGTCATCATCGAACTGTTGGGCCACGATATCGCTGATCTGCATGCGCGGGTACGGGCGGTCAAGGCGCTGGGCGCGATTGGCACGGGCGTGGCGCTGGCATATGTGGCGCGGGCGCTCGGTGACGATGAAGCCGACGTGCGTGCGGTTGCCGCGAGTGCATTGGTGCAGCGGGGCAAAGATGCACTCCCTTATTTGCAAGCGGCCTTTCGCGGCGATCACGAAGCAGCGCGCTGGACCGCTGCCGCCGCGTTGGTGCAGTTGGGCGATGATGCGTTCGCTGTGTTGGAGCAGACGCTCCACGAGGGGCGCTCCGACGCCCGGCAAGCGGCTGCTGAGGCGCTGCTCGAATGTGGCGAGGACGGCCTTGCCGTGTTGACTGTTGCGCTGCGCAACGATACGCACGAGGTGCGTGTGCTGGCGGCGGACATGCTGAGCCGCGCCGGGCCAGAGATCGCCGTGCCGGTATTGGGCGCGGTGCTGCACGACACAGAAGCCGCGATCCGCCACACCGCCGCCGAGGGGTTGGTCCGGTTGGGCGCAGCGGGATTAGCCCAACTCACCAAGACGCTGCGCCATGAGCAGCAAGCAGTACGTGTCTCGGCGGCGCGCGCGTTGATCATGGCTGGTGAAGCGGCTGTGCCCGGTTTGCAAATGCTGCTGGCTGATGAGAATCCTGATGTACGTCAATTGGCGACCGAGACATTGGTGCAGATCGGCGCACCAGCGATTCCCTGGCTGGCGGAAGCGCTGCGCGGCGATCATGAGGACATGCGGCGCGCGGCGGCGAGCGCGCTGTTGCGGCTCGGTGAACCCGCGTTACCCGCGTTGGAGCAGGGCTTGCATGATCCTGATTCGGATGTGCGTTGGATTGCGGCGGGTGCGCTGGTCAAACTGGGCGAGTTGGCGCTTCCCACGTTGCAAGAGGCGTTGCTGCTCGGTGATGACACCGCCATGCAGGTTGCGGCGGAAGCGCTGGCGAAGCTCGGCCTCATTGCGCTGCGCCCACTTGCGGCGGCGCTGGACAGCGAAAGCGCCAACGTGCGGCGCGAAGCGGTGCGTGCGCTCGGCGAACTCGGCGATTCGTCCGTCGTGCCGCATCTGAAAAAGGCGCTCAATGACGCGGATTTCCAGGTGCGCGGCTATGCGGCGCGGGCGCTGGCGGCGTTTGGATCAGCCGCTGTGACTGGATTGCTGCGTGCGTTGGCATCCAGTGACGCCAGTGTGCAGGAGGCCTCGTCGGAGGCATTGGCGCGCGTGGGTCCGCCTGCCGTGCCGGGATTGCTGCGCGTAGCCCACAACACCAACGGCGTGGGACGCGAAGTGGCGCTGCACACGCTGAGCCAGATTGGACCGCCCGCTGTGCCGGGGTTGCTCGAACTGCTGCACACTGACGACGTGGGGCTGCGTCTGGACATTATCCCCGCGCTGGCACAGATCGGGCACGCGCTGGCGGTTGAGCCGCTGCTGGCGCTGATTGTGGACGACGATTGGGAGATTTGCTGCGCGGCGCTGGACGGGCTGGGGGAAATCGGCGACGCGGTGGCTGTGCCGGGGCTGCTGCGTATCCTCACACACGACGACGAGGATATTCGCGGGCGCGCGGCGAATGCGTTAGGGCAGATCGGTGATCCTGCGGCGCTGCAAGGGCTGCTCCCGATGCTGCGTGACAAGGACGGCGTGGTGCGTTGGTGGGCGGCGCAAGCCCTCGCGCAGATCGGTGATCCTGCGGCGGTTCCCGCGCTGCTGGACGCGCTGCGCAATAAAGACGAGGAAATGGGCACGCGGCTCACGGTGGCTAAAGCCCTCGAACAGATCGGCGACACGTCAGCGGTGACGGCGCTGCTCGAAGCGTTGGCCGACGACTATGTGATCGTGCGGGAAGTCGCGGCGCGTGTTTTGGGGCACATTGGGGATGATGCCGCTGTCAAGGGGCTGCGTAAGGCGCTGCTCGATGGCGAGGACGTGGTCCGCGAAGCCGCGATGGAAGCGCTCGAAGCGATTGGCACGCCCGACGCGGAACAAGCGCTGCAACGCTACAAGCGCGGCGCGACGAGTATGCTGCCGTTTCTGGAGGAAGAGCAGGAGTCGTAGGGGCAGTCTGCGCAGACGGCGGTCCTCCGCTCTGTTGCGGGACATCGCGACCGAAAAAACACGTTCGCGCGTCCCATTCACTCCGCTGCGGACCGTCTGATTGGGCGGCTCACGCGCGACGCTCCCGGCGGTCTGGAACAGCGCGACGGGCTGCGCAAACACGCCTCCCCGTTTGCGACAGCCCAGAGCGACGTGCAGGACTGACGGGCAGCGAGCGCCTCAACCGGATCACATCACCGCAGCGCACACGCTCCATGCGCACGCATCACCAATCCAGATCGTCAGCCGCTAGATCATCTTCGTAGTTTTCTTCGCTCGCGGGTTCTGCGTCAACGTCTGCGGGTTCCGGCGCGGGAGACGGAGGGGCCACGTCCATCTGGTAATCAGTGGGCGCAGGCGTCGGAGCAGCCGGTTCGGGTTCGGCCCATTGTTCTTCTGGCGCGTCGGGGACCATGTCGTGCAGAGTGGGACGCGGACGCCGCATGTGCGTCGGAATCTCCGCGAAATCGCCATCGGGAGCATCTTCGCCGAAGGCGTCCACGACTTCGGCTGCGACCTCGGCGGCTTCGCGCTCCGCACGCTGACCGGGGAACCACAGGTCTTCGAGCCAGTGCAGCAGTGCCGTCGCCATGTCGGGCGTGAGCCGCGCCGCAGATTCTATGCCGTGCGGCGAAAATGCGTACACGCGCACGAAATTCTCGCGCACGACAAAGATGACGTGCGCTGTTTCCCAGCGGTCGCGTGTCCACAAAAACGTGATGCCATCCTTGCGCCGCATGAGGTCCAGCCAACGACGCCGGACGGCCTCGGTCAAGGGCGAAATGCGGAATCGCAGGGCCAGCGCGCTGTATAACGTGAAGGTGAAATCCAGCGTTGAGTCGTCGTCCAGATGCGCGTCCACGCTGAGCATGGCCTGGTCATCGTTGCTGCTAATTAGCGCGGAGGCTTGATGCCGCACCATCTCGCCGGATTTGGGGAAAAATTTGATTGTCGAGAGCAGCGGTGCATTGGCGAACCGCCGCGACAGATCGGTGTCGAGGTCGATCTCGCCCGCGAAGAACTGTTGCAGCGTCACCGGCGCGCTGATGCGCAGCGTGCGTTGGTGGCCGGATTCACGGAGTTCCTGGCCGAGCCGCTTACGATCCTGATTATCGATCCGCCGTGTGAACTGGCGTGTCATGCGGATCAATTCCTCCACCGGAATCTCATCGAGATCGTTGGCGGGGCGGCGAGAGGGGTCGAGCTGTTTATTGTGATCAGCCATGCGCGCTATGCTCCTACTGTGCGTGTGGGTGCTGTGCAAGCCGCGTGTGGTTCCATTATACGGTGCGCGGAGCGAAAATCAAACCGCCATTGTCATGCGCTCGTGTGACTGACACACTGGCGTTCAGTGGATCAGCTCCTTGCGCCTGAATTTGCGATATTTACAAGATTCAAACTATTTTAACTGAATTTAAATGGCTCTGGATGTATAATGTGTTTATCATTGTGCGTTTATTCCTATTATCTGAGGTCATCATGTTGAAACAGTGGTTCAAATCTCGTATCCGGGACCCCATCGCCGGACAGCAAAAGGAACGCGGCCAAGGCCTCACCGAGTACGCCATGGTGCTGGTGTTGGTGGCGCTTGTCGTGATCGTCATTCTGGTGTTGTTTGGCGAAGAGGTGCAAAATCAGTATTGCGAGGTGGTGTTGTCGCTGCAAGCGGATGCTCCCGCAGGGATGTGCGAGAACGTTGAAATGACGTGTCGGGTGGATACGACCTCGCCTCTGCGTGTGCGTGCGCTCATCACCGTGCCTGATGGGGACGGCGTCGATCATGTGGATTTCTCTGTCGATGGCACGTTCAGAAACCGGGAGTTTCATAGGCATTACTGCCTGGTGCGCGGCAATGGCCCCTGCTCGCCTGCTTATCTGTCGTCTGGGCAGCACCGCATCACCGCAGTGGCGGTGCTGGATAGTGGAGTGACTGGGCGTTGCTCGGTGGTGGTCAACGTGCCGTAACCGCACGACACAACAGTGTGACTATATGTTTAGCGGCGATCTGTTTACGGGCAGGTCGCCGTTGTTTGTTTTTGACGAAGAACGTAAAATCGCTAGAGTAAGACACACACGAAATATTAAATGGATTAGAATGAATATAGTCGAGGGATATTGATGCTCAAAACCAGAGCAATTTCTTGATTGTACTCCAATAGAAAGGTGTGGCGATGAATACTCGTAGATTGATGGTTCTAGGGGGTGCTGTTGTAATTGTGGTGGCACTCGTGGTCGTGGTGTGGTTGGCAATACGTAGTGACGATGATGATACTTCGTACACCGTTGGCATAGTCAACATCGCGTCGATACTCAATCCGGTAATTGATGGTTTTAAGGAAGGCATGGTTGAGAAAGGTTATATTGAAGGCGAGACGATAACGTATGTCTATGATGGCGCGGTGTCGCGCGATGATCTGGAAAGCACCATCCAGAGCTTGATCGATCAGGATGTGGATGTCATTGTATCATTGACCACTCCAGCGACACTCACCGCGAAAGAATTGACGGCGGAAAACCAGATGCCGGTGGTGTTTGTCCCCGTGACCGATCCGCTAGGGGCGGGCATTGTGACGGATATCAGCCATCCTGGCGGCAACATTACGGGGATCATCAGTGGGTTGGGCGAAGAGATTCGTCTGGAATGGTTGACGGACCTGGCTCCTGATGCCGAACGTATCTTCTTCCCCTATAACCCTGACGATACCAGCCCGACTCAGGCACTTGAGGCGCTGCGCCCTGTAGCGGAAACCTTAGGTGTCGAACTGGTGACGCTGGAAACGCCCGACGCAGACGCTGTCACTGCGGCGATTGAGAACATTCCCGACGATGTGGACGCCATTTTCATCGGCCCCGATTCGCTTGTAGGCCGCCAGTTTGAGGCGTGGATTGCCAAAGCCATCGAACTCAAACTACCGCTCTCCGGGTCTTCGCTTGCGCATGTCGAAGCTGGGATGTTGTGTTCGTACAGTTACAGCCCTTTCGAAGCAGGGAAACATGCCTCGCGCCTGGTAGACCAGATTTTGAGAGGGACTGCGGCGGGCGATTTGCCGGTTGAAACCGCTGATCCGGTGTTTTCAATCAATTTGCTTACCGCTGAGCAACTTGAACTGGACATCGCAGCAGATGTGTTGGGTCGCGCCCACGTGATTGTGCGCGAATAAGCCCTGCCTGTAAGCGTGACTGTGTACGCTGTGCTATAACCTCCCTGAATCGTCAGGGAGGTTTTTTGCGTTTGTGGCAATTGGCGCGCGGCCCTTATACTCATCCCACATCGTACACACACATAGCAGAAGGTGGAACACATGATATGGCATGGGATTCAACAACGCATTGAGTGGCTTGCGCTTTTCGGAATACTGGCGGTAGTGCTGTTGAGCGTGATCGCGTGGGGCGCGGGGACCGATCCCGCGCAGGCGCAGGGTGATCGCCCGCCCGATGACCCGGAAACCGCCGCCTTTATCGCGCGCACGTTCACGCTGCAAGATGCCTATAGCGGCGTGCTGTGCGTGTATGGCGACGCCGAGTGTCCCACAGAGATCGAGGTCGCCGTGCCATGTCTGACGGCGATCTGCGAGCGTCCTACACTGCGCTATGATGTGACGGCGGCGCATGGCACGATCCAGGCCGCAGTGGAAGCGGCGCAGCCCGGCGATCTGGTGATCGTGATGCCGGGCACGCACAACGGCGTGCAGATCGAGGAGCAGGGCGGGGCGGACGGCGCGTACATTCATATTATGGGCTGGGGCGCGCCAGGATCGGTGATCGTCGCTACGAAGGCCTTTGAGGACCAGGACTGGCTGCGCGATCACTTCTATTTCATCGACGCGCACCATTACATGATCTCGAATCTCACCTTCGCCGGTGCGGAGCGTGCGGGCGTGTTCGTCAGCGGCTATTTCAACGCCACCGGGCATTTTGCGCACCATTTCATCTTCGACGGAATCTACGCCCACGATAACGGCGTCTGGGGGCTGCATACCACCTCGACCA
>CBEVZO010000116.1:0-8436 GCA_965554365.1 uncultured Anaerolineae bacterium | reverse complement strand
CAGGGTTGCGGGCTGGAAGGGTCACCCGCAAGTGCCTATGTATTCAGCGGTAACGTAGTACCCGTCACGGGTACTCGGTCTGGTCAACGAAGGGCTTTTTCAAGCCCCCGGCCTTGTGCCGGGGGTCGTTGACCCCACTTCTCCATAAGCTGTATGATAATGCAGCAGACTGGCACAGTTGTAGAGAGCGTGTGCCAAGTCTGATATTGCAATATGGTGTCTGATTATGATGATATACGTCGCAAACCCGAATTTGTGTGATGTGCCCCGAAAAAGCTGTTGACCGCTTGCGTGCTGTACAAAAACACAGCCCCGTGCTGTGTCTTGATGTTCTGTATAGGATTGTGGTGGCTCAAAAATATAAAATAAGAGACCGCCTGCCAGGGCGATCCAGAGTTTTTAGTCGTAAAGATGCCCTATCCTAGCATAATTCAGGGGGGTTGTAAAGCATTGGCAAAGAGATTTATATGTGCGTTTGATGAGCGACATTTTTCGAGTGGGAAGATCACGATGCGAGTCATAAATGAGGCTTGACAATCCCTCAGCGCACCGCTAGAATGTGGCTGTCTTACTTAACAATTGATTTGTTGTGCCAACAGCAACGAATGGAAGTAGTAGGCTATCGCCGCAGTGAGCCGGGGCCAGTGCAAACCCGACAGTTGTGCTTCCGGCGAGCGCACAGGCTGAACTCGTCCTGGAGCTGCGCGGCTGAAAGTAGTAAGCTGCGCCGGCGGCGTCCGTTACGCGCAATGAGTGGATGGCATACCACACAACAATGGGCCCATAGCTCAGTTGGGAGAGCGCCACAATGGCATTGTGGAGGTCTAGGGTTCGAGTCCCTATGGGTCCACCTGTTTTTCTGCCATCAACCAGGGTGGTACCGCGGAGTCCTCTTCGTCCCTGATCTGTTCAGATCAGGCCTGATCAATACGCATCAGGTAAGACGCAGAGGATTTTTGGTTTATTTTCAGGCAATAGCGCTGTTTTTAGTGTAGAGTCTAGATAGGGATGTCGTATTATAGGTATAACGGTGAAGTGGAAAGGACAGACCCATGACTGACACTAAGAAGCGCTCACTGACCGACCGACTTCGCGAACTCCTTGAGGCGTTGAAGGAATCGTTGAACCCGCGCCAACCTGTTCCTATCCCCATTCCTGTGCGTGAGCAATTGCGCCGCCGTTAAGCCGCGCGCCTGTAGCGTGTCACACACTGGTCGGGAGCAGTGCCGGGTTGAGTGATCAACTGGGCTGTGTCCTGTAGCGGTGTTGTGTAACCACGACACGAATTAATCGGCCCAACCGCCCTGCATACGTTGCGGGGACTCGTTTGGGCCGATTTGCATTTATACGCGTTTGACCGCCGATGTTAGTGACGTGAGGAGGCTTATTATGCGTGATCAACCGTATCAGCCACATAGGATGTGCTACTGCCTTCTCGCGGTCCTCCGGGTGGCGGTCTGATATTTCATACTTTGCGAATTTGAACTCACAGTCCGGGCGGTGTAACTGACACCGCTGCGGTTTACTTTGCATCCTGACAGATATCATTCAGATAACTATGGAGTGAGCATAACACGATGGCGGACAAATATAAGCCACAAAACATCGAACCGAAGTGGCAGCAGCGTTGGGAAGATGACGGATCGCACCGTTCCGAGGTGGACCCGCACCGTCCCAAGCATTACGCGATGACCATGCTGCCGTATCCCAGCGGCGACCTGCACATCGGGCATTGGTACGCGATGGCTCCTTCGGACGCCCGCGCGCGTTGGATGCGGATGCGCGGCTACAACGTGATGTTCCCGATGGGATTTGACGCGTTTGGTCTGAACGCAGAGAACGCCGCGATCAAGCGTAAAGTACATCCCAAGAAATGGACCGAGGGCAACATTGCCCAAATGCGTACTCAACTGCGCACGATGGGCGCGATCATTGATTGGGAACGCGAAGCGGTCACCAGTCACGCGGAGTATTACAAATGGTCGCAGTGGTTCTTCCTGAAGTTCTACAAGAACGGGCTGGCGTATCGTAAGTTGGGTGCGGTGGATTTCTGTCCACAGTGCAACACGACACTGGCGCGTGAACAGGTATGGGGCGATGACCGGCACTGCGAACGCTGCGGTACACCCGTGATCAAGAAAGACCTGGAACAGTGGTTTTTCCGCACGACGGACTACGCCGACGAATTGCTGGATCACAGCCAGATCAATTGGCCGGAGCGCGTCAAGACGATGCAGACCAACTGGGTCGGGCGTAGTGAGGGCGCGCATGTGACGTTCCGCACGGCAGACGGCGATCCGATTGAGGTGTTTACCACGCGGCCTGATACGCTGTGGGGCGCGACGTTTATGGTGCTGGCTCCCGAACACCCGTTGGTTGAGAAAATCACCACTGGTGCGCAGCGTGCCGAGGTCGTAGCGTATGTTGAGGAAGCGCGGAACAAGGAAGAGATTGACCGCACCGCTGAGGGCAAAGAGAAAACTGGTGTGTTCACGGGCGGTTATGCGATCAACCCTGTCAACAACGAGCGTATCCCGATCTGGATCGCGGACTACGTGCTGATCAGCTACGGCAGCGGCGCGATCATGGCTGTGCCCGCGCACGATGAGCGCGACTTCGAGTTCGCGTTGAAGTTCGGCTTGTCGATCATCCCTGTGATCGACCGCACCGATGGCCTGACCAAGAGCTTTACCCGCGTGGGCGCGTGGATGAAAGAGGGCTTCACGGCGGCACTAGATGAGGCGGGCATCAGCTACGAGCAGGATGGTGACGCGGTGTATGTCACCATGCAGCCGGAGCAGGTTGATCAGTACGTCGAAATCGCGCAGGCACATATCCAGTCCGGCGCGTGGACGGAAATCGTCGGCGGGCGCTGGATGTTCGTGTTTGAGGACGAGGTGGTGGTCTTCGACTCGATGGCGACGGATCAAGCGCTCATGGCGCGCTGCAAGGCGCTGGAACCCGGCGTCGCGGATAAGCAGACCGTAATGGAAATGTTGTGGGGCGTTGAGTGGTATCGCGACGCGCTGTATCACAGTGAGTACGGGGCCATGATCAACTCCGGCGCGTTTAGCGGTACGCCCGGCATCGAAACGGATGCACAGGGCAACGCAAAACAGGCCGCCAAAGCGAACGTTACTGCGTGGTTGGATGAACAGGGTATCGGACACGCCGCGATCAACTACCGGTTGCGTGACTGGCTGATCAGCCGCCAGCGGTATTGGGGCGCGCCAATTCCCATGATCTACTGCGACAAGTGCGGGATCGTGTCTGTGCCGGAAGAAGACCTGCCGGTGCTGCTGCCGGATGATGTGGACTTTATGCCGACTGGTGAAAGTCCGTTGCGCTATCATGAGGGCTTCCTGAATACGACTTGCCCGGACTGCGGCGCTCCCGCGCGGCGCGAAACCGACACGATGGACACGTTTATGTGTTCGTCATGGTATCAGTTCCGTTACCTGAGTCCGCACTTTGACGGCGGGCCGTTTGATCCCGACGAAGGCGCGTACTGGCTGCCGGTGGATCAATACACGGGCGGCATCGAACACGCGACAATGCACTTGATGTACACGCGCTTCTTTACTAAAGCTATGCGCGACTGCGGCATTTTTGCTCCGACGGATGGTGTTGCCGAAGCGCTGGGACGCGATCCGCAGGTGTATATGAACGAGCCGATGGCGGCGTTGTATAACCAGGGCATGATCCTGGGCGAGCCGCGTCCCGGTGATCGGGTGATCGCCGCAGGCGCGTTTGATGGCGGCGTATTCAATGCGACGCATGTGCGCGTAGTCGAAACACTGGATGGCGTTGAAGGTCGCACCGACACTCAAGTCGCCGGTGAGGTAATGAAACGTGTTGAGACGATTTTGCATGTCGTCACGCTGGGCGGGCAGGAATTCGTGGTCGATACGACCGACGATACCACGTTTGACGTTCCTGGTTTTGAGGATGCTAACATCAACCAAATCAAGCATCACCTGGAAGTCGAAAAGATGTCCAAGACGCAGGGTAATGTCATTAATCCTGACGAATTGGTGGGTGCATATGGTGCGGACACCGTGCGCGCGTATCTGATGTTCGCGTTCCGTTGGGACCAGGGTGGCCCCTGGGATAGCCAGGGCATTCAGGGTGTGGTCCGTTGGTTGCATGATGTGTGGGCGGTGGTCAACAGCACTGCGCCGGAAGGCACACCGGATCCGAATGCCGAGCGCGACTTGCAGCGCAAGCTGCACCAGGCGATCAAGAAAGTAACCGATAGCCTGGAAGGGTTCAGTTTCAATACGGCAATTGCGGCGCTGATGGAGTTTAAGAACACGCTGCAACAGGTTGCTCGCAGCGCCAAAGTGAGCGCGGATGTGTGGCACGAGGCGGTTGAGACGTTGCTGCTGCTGATGGCCCCCTTCACGCCGCATATCGCAGAGGAATTGTGGGGCGCTGCCGGACATGAGTACAGCATCCATAACCAGCCCTGGCCGGACTTTGACGCGGAGATCGCCAAAGAGGACGAGATCACGCTGGTGGTGCAGATCAACGGCAAGGTGCGCGCACGCATTCAAGTGCCCGCCGACATCAACGAAGACGACGCGAAGAAGCTGGCGCTAGAATCTGAGGGCGCGCAGCGTCACATGGATGGCAAGGAACCGCGCAAGGTGATCTTCGTCGCCAAACGCGGCATGGTGAACATCGTCGTTTAACTTCTGAGACTACTCCGTTTGGCTTTGAAAGAGGTGGTCTGAAACGATCACCTCTTTTGATCTGTGGAGGGTAGAATGACATTAACACGAGAGCATTTTGTGAGCGAAGAAGCTTATACAGAGTATGAACGTGGACGAGGTTGGTTTTATCGTGAGCTTGTTCGTTTAAATATGACACTACATATTCTTCGCCATATTAACGCATTTCCATTTCGAACTTTCGAGATATACCGACCATTGTTTTTCCAAATGGTAACTTGGAACTTGATGGATAGTGCGCTGCTGGCAATTACAAGACTCATGACTGATAAGGGTGACAAACACACACTTCCTAGGTTCAAAAATCGGCTACAACGTGAATGGATCAAAGAAGAACACCATCAAGATTTAGTTGCACGTTTGAGGAAGACAAAATCTAATGCTGAAATACGAGGCTTACTCAAAAAAGCACGTTGCGCAAGAGATGCTTGTGTGGCACATTTAGCCCAAGATTTTATTGAGGGTAAGACGCAACTGGACCGTCTCAATCTCGATGACCTTTTCAGACTTCAGGACGAACTGAATAAGTTCTACACGATAATTACTTTGAAAGACAGCATAGGGGTGGTTTTCTTGCCGCCTGAGTATTATCCGAAAGGTGGCGATTCTAAACCTGCGTCTGATATTGACAAAATACTTGATAGTGTGGCGCGCGACAGCTTTATCGTAAACATGCCAGAGCAAAATCCTATTCGCTGGAAACACAAACGTGAAAAACTCAGCAGCGAAGACCTTGAGTTGATAAACGCTTATCGGCGGAAGTTCGGTTTGCCTGAGGCATAGATTGACCAGAAATACAGCGCCGGGAGTGTGAAAGCTCCCGGCATTTTGTTCATGCGTCTGTGTCTGAGGTTGGTTCGTCAGCGGGCGGCGGAGCAGTATTCACTGGTGGCGCCAGTGTGAAGCGTACATTGCGGTGATAGACCTGCTGATTATTAACGCTGCGATAGATGGTCACTTCGCCCGCCCCCGCGACTTCGTAGCTGTCATCGGGGTGGCAGATCAGGTTGGTGTGCTGGTCTATGCCGATTAATGTGACACCTTTAGGCAGGTTGGACAGCAGGCGTTCCGGCGACAAGCGCATAGCTACCAAGTTGTGATGCGGCAGGATCGCCAGGTGTGGCGCAAGCCCCAATCCCTCAAGCCACTCGTTGGCAAACCAATACACCGCGCCCAGTGCCATCGCGCTCGCCCCTGTGCCCAGCAGTGCCGCTTTGCGGTTCAGCACGGCATGAAGTGCTTTTTCCGTGTGTGTGCCGCGCAGCCGTTCAACCATGTCAATCGGGCTTCCGTCAGGCAGCACAATCGCCTCGACATGTTCCAACACTTCGTATTCCGTCCGCGTGTTGGCGAGCAGTTGAGTGGTAATCAACTTATAGTCTGAGCGTGTGTGGAGCAGCAGGAAATACCGGCTAATTTCGTAGGCGGTCTTTTGGTGTTTGTCGATAGCCGCCGCTGGCACGATCATGACCCGTGTACGGCGGTCGCTTTGCTGAGGGCGCAGGTGCTTGAGCAACGCGCGGTGGGCGTCGCGCAACTCTGGTGTGAAGGCGTCGCCGCCGTTAAAAATCAGATAACCCTTTTTCATCATGTTCCGTTTCGTTAATTGACGCGACAGACTCAAGTCAACCTATAAGCCGCGTTCTGTCACCGGACCATGTGGTCGGGCGTGATCATCTATCTGGGACGCCAGTTACCCGACGCCTCACGCAGCCTACCCGGAACTGATAATGGGACGGGCCGCCCCTCGTTCCTGCTTGGCCTTGCTCCCGGTGGGGTTTACCCAGCCGCGCATGTCACCATGTGCGCTGGTGCGCTCTTACCGCACCGTTTCACCCTCACCCCCGCGTGGGGGGCAATACGCTTCTCTGTTGCACTGTTCCGGCGAGTCACCTCGCCTGGCCGTTAGCCAGCACCGTGCCCTGCGGAGCGCGGACTTTCCTCATCTTCCAACGCGGGAAGACGCGATCACGCGGTCAACTTGAGTCTTGCTGTCATTATACACCGCCGCTTCAGCCCTCAGAAGGGCGACTTTCGCGCAGCCACGCCGCGAGTGTGTGCCAGTGTGCCGGGTCCCAGTAACGCCGCGCCGCACCAGAGGTCGAGGGCAGCACCCAGATAGCCGTGTCACTGACAGTCTCCGGCAGCAGTCCATAGTCAACGTGTGTACGCCCAAAGAACTCTTTGGCGGCTCGTTTGCCTACGAAGGCCAGCGCGCGCGGGGCGTACTGCGTGATGTTGGCGCGCACGCCCGCCGGATCAAAGTCTTGCGGCGTCAGCGCGTCGTCGTTGCCGATGGCGTGGGGAGCCATGTTCGTCAGGCCGATGCCATGCCGGAGGAGCATCCGATACTCCTCCGGCGCGAGTTGGCGCGGCGTGAATCCGGCGTCGTGCAGGATGCGCCAGAACGCATTGCCCGGCCCGGCATAGTAGGCGCTGCGTTCAGCCGAACGCTTGCTCGCCGCCATGCCGACGAAGACGACCTTCAATCCTGGCTTCAACACATCGGGCAACACGCTCATTGCACAACCTCATTAGCTTTGCGGCTCGATAACTTCCAGCCCGCCCATGTACGGACGCAGCACGTCCGGTATGACGATACTGCCGTCCTGCCGCTGGTAATTCTCCATCACGGCGACCAGCGCGCGTACCATGCCCAGGCCGGAGCCGTTGAGCGTATGCACGTAGCGCGGACGTCCGCCGTCGGTGGGACGGTAGCGGATGTTCGCGCGGCGCGCCTGGAACGCTTCCGTGTTGCTGCACGAGCTGACTTCGAGCCATTCCTCGCAGCCGGGAGCCCACATTTCGAGATCGAATTTCTTCGACGCGGAGAAGCCCAGATCGCCTGTGACCATCTCGTTGCGCCGGAACGGAATCTTCAGCGCGCGGCAGACGTTCTCAGCGGCCTGTACCAGCGTTTCAAGTTCGTCGTAGCTGGCTTCTGGTGTGGTGAACTTGTAAAGCTCGACCTTTTCGAATTGGTGGACGCGCTTGATCCCGCGCACGTCACGGCCTGCGCTCATCTTTTCGCGGCGGAAGCACGGCGTATGCGCGACGTAATGCACCGGCAGATCGGCTTCCTCGAAGATTTCGTCGGCGTGCATGTTGGTCAGCGCGACTTCGGCGGTCGGCAGCATGAACAATTCTGCATCCTGGTCCGTGTAGACGTTGTCCGCGAACTTGGGGAACTGCGCCGAGCCGACCATTGCCTCTACGCGCACCATGAACGGCGGATACACTTCGATGTAGCCGTGATCGGTCGTGTGTACGTCCAGCAACCAGTTGATCATGGCCCGGTAGAGCCGCGCGCCCATGTTTTTGAGAATGTAGAAACGTGTGCCGGAGATTTTCACGCCGCGCTCAAAGTCGATGATGTCTAGTTCCGGGCCGAGGTCCCAATGCGGCTTGGGCGCAAAGTCAAATGCACGCTGTTCGCCCTCCGGCGGGTGGATCACGTTTTCGTCTTCGCTCAGAGCAACCGGCACTGTCGCGTGTGGCATGTTGGGAATCCAGAGCATATGCGTTTCGAGATCAATCTCGATATCACGGATTTCGGAATCGAGTTCGTTCACGCGTGCGCCCAGGTTTTTCATGCTGGCAGTGAGATCGTCCAGCGCGTCCTTCACGGCTTCTGCGCTTGTATCAGTGATCGCGGGATCAGCCTGCGGCTCGGTGAGCGCTGTCAGATAACCGTCAATGTCAC
>CBEVZO010000115.1:0-8436 GCA_965554365.1 uncultured Anaerolineae bacterium | reverse complement strand
GTTCGCGTTGGGGGAGGGGCAAACTCGCGATCACGTTATTCTGCGGAGCTACCGGACACGGATACACACAGATAAACACGGATTTTTGTTTTTGATCTGTGTGTATCTGCGTTCATCCGTGTCCCATTAAGTTATTGCGCCCTGCCAGCCGATTGCGAGTATACTAGGCCCAACGTCACGCGACCGATTGAGCGCGGGAGGACATGCCATGACCGACTATACCGCCGCTGAGCAGGTCGAACTGCTCATTCTGGCCCGCCACACCCTGACCGCGATCACGCACCAGCAGCCCACACCAGAACTCGATCTTGATACGCTGCCCCCCTCACTCGCTGCGGAGCGCGCGTGCTTTGTGACATTGCGCCGCCATGATGACGGATCGCTGCGTGGCTGTACCGGCACACTGGTCGCGCGGCGTGCGCTGGCAGCGGAAGTGGTCCACATGACGATACAGACGGCGTTCCACGATCCGCGTTTTTCCCCGGTACAGGCGGACGAGATCGGTGATCTGCACATCGAGATCAGCGTGCTGACGCCGCCGCAAGCGTTGGAATATGACGCTGCTGAGGACTTGCTCACCACGCTGCGGCCCGGCATCGACGGCGTGACGCTGCAACTTGATCAGCGCCGCGCGACGTTTCTGCCGCAGGTGTGGGACACATATCCCGATCCAGAGGTATTCCTGAGCCTGCTCGCGCGCAAAATGGGTCACGCCCCCCAGTCGTGGCGCGATCCCCGTGTCAGTGTGCATATCTATCAGGCGCTTGTGATCGAGGAGTGACCCAGGGGCGCTCAGGGGGGGGAAACTCCCCCTTGCCGGTCTATACAGGCGGGAGAGGGGGCGCGAACAAGTTCGCGTTGGGGGTGAGGTCGGGTTTCCCTTATTCCTCGCTGAACGTCGCCAGTGTGTCCAGGTAAAACTCCGGCTTGCCGATGTCGTACCGTTTACCATCGACCATCACGCCTATGAATCCGTCCTCCTGCCGCAGCCGGTCCAGCGCCGAGGTGAGTTGGAACTCGCCGCGCTCGCGCACGTTGTGCTGAATGTGTTCCGCGATGATGTCGAAAATCTGCGGCTTGATCACGTACTGCCCGAACACCGTCAGATACGATCCTTCCGGTACGTCCGGTGGTTGTAGGCACTCCCGCGCATACTCGACGGTTGGTTTCTCGGCGAACTCGGTGATGTTCAGTAGCTCTTCGTCGCCCATCCATGTGCCGGTCGCCGTCCCGAAGTTAGCGATCTCGTTTTCCGGCGTCTGACGCATCCCCAGCACGCTGATTCCGTGTTGGTTGAGCGCCTCGACCGCCTGCTGCGCGCAAGTGAGCGGCCCCTCGGAGCGATACAGGTGATCGCCGAGCATCAGCAGGAACGGCTCATTGCCGATGAGGTCCCGCGCGGCGTAGACCGCGTGCCCCAGCCCTTCCTGATTGCGCTGCACCACGAATTTCACTTTCTGCCCGATTTGCAGCAGTTCGCGCGCGTAGTCTTGGAACTGGCGCGATAGCTTGTTGTAGTTCTCAATCGACACTTGCTGGTTGAAAAAGTCCTCGAAACCGGCGAGGTCTTCTTCCTGCACCACGATGATCACCTCGTCCACGCCTGCGCTGAGTGCCTCCTGCACGATCAGCAGAATCGCAGGCTTGGCGATGCCGTCGCGATCCACGATGGGGAACATTTCCTTCTTGGTCGCTTTGGACGCAGGGAACAGCCGTGTGCCGAACCCGGCGGCGGGGATCAGCGCCTTTTTCACTGTGGGGCCAGTGGTCAAGGAGAGCTTGAGGCAGGGCATGTTCAGATCGCGTTCGATGATCTCGATCACCGCCTGCTGATCCGCCTCGGAGCGACAGAGGAATTGCGCAGTCCCGTCGCCCTGTGAGCCGACACCCTTACCGCCGTAGATGTGCGATTTCAGCGGTTCGTAAGTCAGCACGCGGTGCAGGACCGGCGCGGTGAGTTCTTCGGGGCAGGCGGGGATCGCGTAGTGATCGAAGAATTCCTGCGCTTCGCCCATCAGTGTGCCGAGTGTGTCCGCGTCGCCATCGCGCAGCGCATCGACCGCCTGCTGCACCACGCGTTTGTTGATCGGGCCGAGCAGCTTTTGCACGCCTTCCTCGACGGTGTTATCCGCGAAGGGGTAGCAGCGATTCAGCCGCGCGAGAATCTCCATCGTGTCTTTTTCCGCTTGCAGATCGACCAGCACAAGGTAGAGGTCTTGCCCGGCGCGGAGTTCCTGCGTATCGAGGCGCTCGCCGTCGAACGTCATCAGCACGGGACGATTGCCGAACGCGCAGCCCTGATCCATGCGTCCGCAGCGCGAGGGTGTGGTGATCTCGCCCTGATACGCGAGTTCCATCTCGCCGCGTGTGGTCAGCTTGAGGTCGTAGACGCGATTGAAGGCGCGCGCCGTCAGCACGCAAATCGCCGCGCTGGACGATAGCCCCTTCTTCACGGGGAGATCGGTGCGGAAATTGTTGATCACCAGCCCGCGCACGCGGTAATGCGTCAACATCTGGTAGGCTGTGCCCGCCATGTAGCTCCAGAAGCCGCCCCCCTGTGCCACTTCGAGCAGCGCCTTCGGCTCCATCGGGATTTCGACGGGGCCGTGATGTGTGCCGTCATGGGTGGTGGATTCGAGGATCAGCGACGTGGGATGCGACTCGACCTCGGCGTAGATGCCCTGGTTGGTCCCGGCGATGAGCGCATAACCAACCTCGACCTCGGCGTTGATGCGGCGGTAGCCCCCGGCCCAGTCCGAATGTTCGCCCATGAGGCAGACGCGCCCTGGCACAAAGATTTTCAAGGTGACTACTCCTTGCGTGGTGGTTAGGTGGGTGTGCTGTGCGCCATTGTACCTGTTCCGCGCGGGGGTTTCCAGCCACAACCGTGTTGGCAGCACACCGATGATGATCTATACTTACACATGGTTCATACTCCACAGCTAGGATGCGCGTCATGGTTCACATCTTCATCAGCTACAGCAAACACAGCGGCGAGTATATTTTGTCCAGAGCCAATGCGTATGGAGATCGCCATGCAGTCTAAAGTCGTGATAGTTCTGATCGCACTGACGGCAGTCGTGATGGGGGGCTGGGTGTTTTTCCCTGGCGCAACCGGCGCGCAAGTGCTGCCCACGCTGACGCCGGACGCTGAGCGTGTGGGCGAAATTGCGTTCATGTCATGGCGCGACGATGGTCTCGGACTCTTTTCGATCCGCAGCGATGGCACTGATTTACGCCGTTTGTCCGATCCTGATCTCAGAGTGCTGGATTTCGCGTGGTCACCGGACGGCGAGCGAGTTGTTTTTGAAGCTGAACACGGTGATAACTGGGATATCTATGTTATGGCGGCAGACGGTGCGGATGTGCGGCGTTTGACCACGCATCCGGCGGAGGACCGCGATCCCGTGTGGTCGCCGGATGGTCAGCGCATCGCGTTCTGGTCGAAGCATGGGAGCCATGCCGACGTTTACGTGATTAACGCCGACGGCAGCGATCTGCGTCGCCTGACGGACCGTCCCACCGATGATTGCTATCCGGTGTGGTCGCCGGAAGTTATGCCGGATGGTTTGGGTGTGCGCATTGGTTTTGTCTCGGTACGAAATCGGGGCGACTTTGTGTTGGGTGCCGATCTATACGAAGTGGACCCCGACAGCGGCGCGATCCGCCAATTGACCGAACCCGCTGCACACAACTACAGTCCGCGCTGGTCACCGGATGGGCGACAGCTTGTGTTTCGCTCCGATCGTACTGGTCCCTGGAATCTGTTCGTGATGGACACCCTCAGCGGCGACGTGCGCCCGCTGACCGACCGCGAAATTCACGATTTCAACCCCGTGTGGTCGCCAGACGGCACACAGATCGCGTTCTTCGGAACGATTGCTGACGGTTATGAGGACGTGGCGGGTGTTTACATGGTGGATGCCGATGGCAGTAATCTGCACGCACTCACGGATCACGAGGCGCAAGATTACGAGCCGGTGTGGTCGCCGGACGGTTGCGAGATCGTGTTCATCTCGTATCGCAACGGTAACGAGGATTTGTACCTCATGGACGCGGACGGGGGCAATGTGCGCCAGTTGACCTTTCATGAGGCGTGGGATAGCAGACCCGCGTGGCGTCCTGTCCCGGATTAGACGCTGCGCCGCAAGACCATCCCCTGCAGGGCGCGAATCGTCTACAAGCCACGCAGCACGCTCATGTCTATAACCATTTAGAGTACGGATGCCCCACCATCCCCCGCCGTGAAATCGATGGCCGCCCACCGCAATTGTGCTGTTAGCACACCTGATCTATACTGATAAATGCTGTACATCAATTTTGGTAGCTATACATCGATGGCTTGTACCGTAAACTCACTGCGGGGGACTACAATGGGTATTCAAAATCTCGCTGGACAAACGTTGGGACCGTACGAACTGCGTGAACTGCTTGGGATCGGGGGTATGGGCGTGGTTTATCGCGCATACCAGCACAATCTCGCGCGCACGGTTGCGGTAAAAATTCTTTCGCAAGACTTGGCGAAACAGCCCGGTTACCTGGAACGCTTCAACCGGGAGGCGCGCACTTCTGCCGCGCTGGAACATCCCCACATTGTGAGTATTTTCGATTATGGTACACAACGCAACATCAGCTATCTGGTGATGCAGTTGCTCACGGGCGGTGCGCTCTCGGACCGGCTCGAACAGGCCATCGGTACAGATAAGCCGCTGCCGTCCCTCGGTGAAATTAGCGGGGTGATCAAGCAGCTTTCCAGTGCGCTCGACTACGCGCACAGTGCGGGCGTGATTCACCGTGATATCAAGCCCTCGAATGTGATGTTCGACAATCATGGCAACGCCTGTCTGGTCGATTTTGGGATCGCGAAGATGGCCGAATCGACACAAGGTCTTACGGCTACCGGCGTCACGATTGGGACATGGGGCTTTATGGCTCCTGAGCAGTGGCGCGCGGAAAAACTCTCACCCGCGACGGACCAGTACGCGCTCGGTATCATGACCTACGCGATGCTCACGGGGCAGATGCCGTTCGAGGCGCAGACTCCGGCGGGCGTGATGCACAAGCATCTCAACGAGGCGCCAGCGCCGCCCCACATCAAACGCGACGATTTGCCGGAAATGCTGTCGGTGGTGATCGAGCGCGCGCTGGCGAAATCGCCGCGTGACCGTTTCCCGACTTGCACGGCGTTTGCCCAGGCGTTTGATGGCGCAATCCGGGGGCAGACTGGCGAGCGCACCGCGTTTTTCACCGCGCCGGTGGAGCTGCGTAAGGCTGAGCCTTCGTTGTTTGCGGCCTCTCCGTCTAGCGGCGGCAGCGGCACGATGACCGGCGAAACACGTCCGATGTATCGTCAACCGCTGTTTTGGGGCATGGGGCTGCTGATCTTGATCATGGCGGTCGTGATCGGGTTATTGGGCTTTGGTGATGATCTGGGGATCACGGGGCCTGACGACACAAAGACTCCGACCCCGACCAGCACGGCGACTAATACACCCACCAGTACGCCGACCTCAACCAATACGCCGACGCCGACGTACACACTGACTCCGACAAATACACCGACAAATACACCGACGCCGACGAACACGCCGACGGCGACGAATACCCCGACGGATACGCCGACGGCGACGAATACCCCGACGGATACGCCGACAGCGACGAACACACCGACATTGTCTGGTACCGAGATCCAGGCGACGATCGATATGGGCATAAGTATAGCGCAGACGGCTACCGCGACGCACTGGACTGCCACCCCCACGCCGACCGATACACCAACGATTGACGTGCAGGCGACCATTGAAGCGGCATTGGTGATGACCCAGGAGGCTATCGGGGCCACACAGACGGCGTTGGCCTTACCGACCTATACACCGACTCCTGTGGTTGATGCCATCAATCCGGGGAATGTGTATCAGGTGATGCCGGTGGCGGTGCTGGATGATCATACGGATGGCATCAAGGGCCTGGACTGGTCGCCGGATGGCACGCGCCTCGCGTCGGGGAGTTTGGACGACACGATACGCATATGGGACGGCGCCACAGGCGCGACGATCTCGGTACTACGCGGGCACACAGGGAATGTGCGCGGCGTGTCCTGGTCGCCGGATGGATCGATGCTTGCGTCGGTCTCTGAGGATATGACGGTGCGGGTATGGGATGTGAACACGGGGACCGAGATCAGGGTCATGCGTGGGCACACGGAATCCGCACGCGGTGTGGCATGGTCGCCGGATGGCACGCGCCTCGTCACGGGCGGTGATACCACCGTGCGTGTATGGGACGTGGATCAGGGCACAGCGCTCTTTGTGCTGAATGATCACACACGGATTGTGGTCGCGGTCGCGTGGTCGCCGGATGGTCAGACTTTTGCCTCGGCGAGCGATGACGGCACGGTGCTGGTGTTTAACGCGCAGACCGGCATACGGCAGGCGACGTTGACAGGGCACACGAGCTTTACTCTGTGCGTGGCGTACTCGCCGGATAGCGCGCGGATTGCGGCGGGCGGTGGTGACAACACGGTCCGCGTATGGGACTTGAACACGGGCGTGCAGATCGCCGTGTTGACAGAACATGACGATTGGGTACGCAGTGTGTCCTGGTCGCCGGATGGGTCGTTGCTCGCATCGGGGAGCCTGGACACGACGGTAGGGCTGTGGGACACGCAGTCATGGATTATGCTGCGCGCGCTGGAAGGCCACTGGGGCACGGTATGGAATGTGGACTGGACGCCCGATGGGGCGCGTCTCGCATCCGGTGATTTGTCTGGTGACGTGCGGCTCTGGGGGCTGACTGATGAGATTGTTTCGCCGCCTACTCCGACGATGGTCCCGTTGCCGCCTACTCCGGTGGTTGTTCCGGGCGGGCAGGCAGAGGGTATCACCGCTGCGAATGCGGCGCAGGTAGTTGAACAAACCGTGTTGGAAGACCACACAGGCTATGTGTTCAACGTCGCGTGGTCGCCGGACGGGTCGCGCCTTGTATCCGGCGGTGAGGATTTCACTGTGCGGGTGTGGGACGTGGCGACAGGCGCGATGGTGACAACACTGTCCGGGCACACGGGTATCGTGCGCAGCATGGCGTGGTCGCCGGATGGCACACGCCTGGTATCGGCAGACTATACCGGCACGATACGGCTGTGGGACACTCAGACGTGGACTGAACTTGCTGTGCTGACCGGACACACGGATGATGTGGAAAGTATCGTCTGGTCGCCGGATGGTACGCGGTTGGTGTCCGGTTCTTGGGACAACACGGTCCGGGTGTGGGATGCGGTCATGGGCACCGAATTGGCGGTGCTGACCGGTCACACTTCTGGTATCTGGAGCGTCGCATGGTCGCCAAATGGAGCATTCATCGCGTCGGCAGGCAGAGATCAGGTCGTGCGCATCTGGAACGTGGTCACGGCCACCGAACTGCGGGCATTGGAAGGCCACACGAATGATGTGCATAGCGTGGTGTTTTCGCCAGATGGAAACTATCTCGCCTCTGGCAGTTGGGACGAGACAGTGCGCGTGTGGGATGTGAACACGGGCATGACGCAGACGGTGCTGGAAGGGCATACGGCTGAGGTGCGCGGGGTTTCGTGGTCGCCGGATGGCGCGTATCTCGTGTCGGGCGGCTACGATAACACCGTGCGGTTGTGGGACGTGGCAACAGGGATTGAACTGGTACAGTTGAGCGGACACACGGAGCCGATCTTTACGGTTGGCTGGTCGCCGGACGGGATGCATATTGCTTCTGCGGGCCGGAGCGGTGAAGTGCGTATCTGGGGCGTGCCGGGTTCTGGACTGTCCGGCACGATGACTATCGAGCAGGCGACTGAATTCGCCGTGCTGCGCGGGCATACGGGCGAAGTACGCAGTGTGTGGTTCTCGCCGGATGGCACGCGGCTTGTATCGGCTGGTGGCGACCGTGATCTGCATATTTGGGATGTGGCCTCCGGTACGGCGCTGGCGGTGTTTGATGGGCACACGGATTATGTGCGCGGTGTCGCGTGGTCGCCGGATGGGACACGCATCGCGTCGGGCAGCTCGGATGACACGGTGCGCATCTGGGATGCGAATACCGGGGTTGTGCTGCATGTGCTGCGCGGGCACACGGCGGATGTGTACAGTGTGGCGTGGTCGCCGGATGGCACACGCGTCGTATCCGGGGGGGTGGACGACACGGTACGCATTTGGGATGCGCAGACGGGCACTCAGTTGTCCGTGCTGACAGGGCACTCGAATTGGATTCGCTGTGTGGCGTGGTCGCCGGATGGCACACGCATCGCCTCGTCCAGCAACGACGACACGGTGCGCATCTGGGATGTGAACACGGGCACGACACTCACGGTGTTGCGAGGGCACGGCGATAATGTGCAGAGCATCGCGTGGTCGCCGGATGGCACACTGCTTGCTTCTGCGAGCATTGACGATACCGTGCGCATCTGGG
>CBEVZO010000114.1:0-8492 GCA_965554365.1 uncultured Anaerolineae bacterium | reverse complement strand
GATGCACCAGGGCGACGTATTAGCTGAAGGCACGCCTAACGAAGTCGCGCAGAACGAAACAGTGCAGAAGGCCTACCTGGGCGAACTATATGGGGACTTTGGTGATACGGTAGGGGGTGACGCCGCATGAGCGCATCAGACATCCTGCTCGAAGTACGCGATATTCACACGTTCATTGGCGAGTTCCACATTCTCGAAGGCGTGAACGTACAGGTTCCGCGTGGCAGCATCACGGTGATGTTAGGGCGCAATGGGGCGGGCAAAACGACCACACTGCGTAGCATCATCGGGCTGAACGCGCCTCGCAGCGGCCAGATCATGTTCAAGGGCCAGCCCATTCACGGCACACGCGCACACAAGATCGCGCAGATGGGCATCGGCTACGTGCCGGAAAAACGCATCATCTTCCGCGACCTGACGGTGGAACAGAATTTGCAGATTGCCGAGCGCGCGAAAGGTGATCTGGAGCAAAAAGCCGACTTCATCTTCAACCTGTTCCCGGACCTCAAACGGCTCTACCGGCTGCCGGGTGGCAATCTCTCCGGTGGACAGCAGCAAATGCTCGCCGTTGCGCGGGCGCTGGTCGCGCAAAACGATCTGCTGTTGATTGACGAGCCGAGCGAAGGACTCGCCCCAGTGATCATCGAGCAGATGATGAAAGCCATCCGCCAGCTTTCGGATACCACCACCGTACTGCTGGTTGAGCAGAACTTCCATGTCGCCAGCCAACTCGCGGAACGCTACGTGATCATCGAAGAAGGCGCGTCAGTCCACGCGGGCTTGATAAGCGACCTCGTGCAAGACCAAGACCTGATCCGCACCTACCTGGGCGTGGCATAAGGGCCGGAGGAAACTATGCAAACCTATTTTGCGAATCTGTCGCCCGAACACCGCCGCTCCTGGGCACTGGTGGGAGCCTATGTGTTGTTGATTGTGCTGCTTAGCATGGTCGATTTTGGCTACAACACTGCCGGACAAACGCTGTTCCGAGGGGTGTTGCTGGGCATGTTGGTATTTATGGTCGCGTCCGGCCTATCGCTGATCTTCGGGCTGCTCGACGTGCTGAACTTCGCACAGGGCGCGTTCCTGCTCGTCGGGGCCTACGTGGGCTACAGCATCTACGAGAATCTTGACGCCACTACCACCGCGCGCTTCATCGCAGCGTTTGCAGGAGGTGTGGTGTCTGTCGCCATTCTCGGCGGGATCATGGAAATCGGGTTGATACGCCCGTTGTATGACCGTCCCATCTTCCAGATCGTGCTGACCTTCGGCCTCGCGTCCGTGCTGCTCGATCTGGTAGAACGGCAGTACGGTCCTGATCCCAAGCAGCCGCTTGATCCGCCCGCTATGCTGGAAGATACGTTTGAGCTATTCGGGCAAAGTCTCGCCTACTACCGGCTGTTTATCATCGTGCTAGGCATCGTGATGATGATCGGCGTGTTTCTGCTGCTCAACCGCACGCGGATCGGTATCATCATCCGTGCGGGCGTGCAAGACCCGGAAATGGTCCAGGCGCTTGGCATCAACGTGCGGCAGGTGTTCACGCTGGTTTTCATCCTGGGCGCGGCGCTGGCCGGGCTAGGCGGTGTGGCGCTGGTCCCCTGGCAAGGCGCAACGCTGGAAATGGGCAACCAATACCTGATCCTCGCCATCGTCGTGATTGTGATCGGCGGCATGGGCAGCTTCGAGGGCACAGCCGTCGCCAGCATCATTGTCGGTCTGACACGCGCAGTCGCGGAACAACTCTCAATCCAACACTTCGACGCGCCCGTGCTGGCTGAAACCTCGGTGCTGCTGCTCATGATCGTGGTGTTGTTGGTGCAGCCGAGCGGCTTGTTTGGCAGGGGGGAATGATGATCGAGCGACACATTTATGGCAACATTCAGAAAATAGAAAATCCCACGCTGCGCAATGCCCTGGACTGGCTCGCGCGGTTGGTGCTGGATAACTGGTTCTACGTCCTCGCGCTGATCTTTCTGCTGCGCTTCCCCTACATGGTCGCAGACTGGACCGACAGCGAGGTCATGCCGCGCCGTCCCAGCGGAGATTCAGTGTTCTGGCAAAGCGAAATGGCGCGCGCGTTGGCGTTGGCATGTCTGGCGATGAGCTACAATTTGCTGTTCGGTTTCAGCGGCATTATCTCGTTCGGACACGCGCTGTTCTTCGGTACGGGCAGCTATGTGACCTTCATGCTGCTGAACCACTACGATCCGTCGCTGCAACGCACAGTGATCACCGGCGTGGTGCTGATCCTGCTCGTACTGGCACTGTTCACAAAGTTCTCTACCCGTGCGCTGCTGATCGCAGGGCTGGCCGCAGTAGCACTCGCCCTGATTCTGCTGCCCGGTGAAGGCAATATCTCGTTCTATCAAGCAGCGGGCGTCGCCCTCGTGGTAAGCATCAGCATCAGCCTGATCTCCGGGCTGGTCACACTGCGGCTGCGCGGCATCTACTTCACCATGTTCACACTGGCGCTGGCGGAAATGTTCTGGGTGCTGGCGAAAAGTGGCACGTTCCGCAACTATACCGGCGCGGAGGATGGGCTGGGCTTCCGTGCGGTGCTGCCGGAGGTGCTCAATCCAACACAAACCTTCGACGGCAACCGCCTGGATATGTACCGTCTGACAGTGGTGTTCTTCGTGATTGTGTTCCTCGCGATCCGCCGCTACCTAAATTCCCCGGTAGGCCGTGTGATAATGGCGATCCGCGAAAACGAGGAACGCGCGCGCACTATCGGTTACAACACGCTGTACTACAAAGTGCTGACGATGGCCTTTGCGGGCACGTTGGCATCATTGAGTGGCTTGCTGTTCGTGATCTGGGCGACGGACAAGCGTGTGCATCCCGAAGCGCTAAGTCTCAAATACACCGTTGCTCCGTTGTTGAATACACTGATTGGTGGGGTGGGCACACTCACCGGGCCGGTCTTCGCCACACTGGGCTTACAGTTGGGCGAAACGTACCTGCGCAACGAGACGTTCACAATGGACACCCAACTGCTCGGCATTGCACCGATGTGGGCGGTCTTCACTACTGTCGTCGTCGCACTGGTGATGTGGGCCATCCGACGCTATATAGTGGCATTGGGCGAGCGCATCCAGGATCGGAGGTATGGTGGGCCAGTCGAGAAAAATACATCCGACTACCGGCGCTTCATGCTGGCCTTTAACACCGGCACGTTTGCGCTACTGCTGGTCATCGGGCTGATCGTGGGTTACGTGATTTATGACGGCTCCGATGTGCAAGACGAAATCTACGAAGTCTCCGATCTCTGGCAGTTATTCCTGGGATTAGTCTTTGTGATCGTGGTGATGATACTGCCCAACGGCATTGTCGGCACATGGAATCACGTCTGGGCAAAACGGCGCATCCGGCGCATTGAACGCGATCTCGCCCGACAAAAAGAAACCTCAACTTAGCCATACTATGCGACCGGACCACCGGATGCGGATCCGCATGTCCGGGGGTGTGGGAGGGGGCGGCCTGCGGGACCGTCCCCTATCCCGATTTATGCGCCGGGTGTCTCGGCATATTTTGCTTTGATCGCCGCAATCACCTGCTCCATGTTGTCCGCGACCGTCAATTGCTCAATCTCGTCCTCAAACTCTTTGGCATGTTTGACGACCAATGAACGTGTGCGCACCGCGTAGCCTTCCGCCTCGTGGTGTACGCGTCCCAGGCCGGGAATTAGATACATCCACCAGGGCAGTTTCCAGGTATATCCCGACTCCACGCAGAGAATGAACGTCTGGCCGCGCTGCGCCGCCCCCAACGCCGACCACCCGGCTTCCGCGAGTCCACCGAACGCGGGCGTGGAGTCGTTGATCACCATCACAATCATCTCGCAGTTAGCCAGGACTTCAGCTTCGCGCTGCCCCATTTCCTCGGTCCACTCGCCACCGGTCACGCCGGGATGGAAGTACGTCACGCCAAGTTGTTTCAGCACGGGGATCACATGCTTCTCGCGCCAACCGCCCTTCATCGAACCAAACAATCCTACCTGGGGAATATCTTGTGCCGTCATAGCGTTTTACTCGCTTTCTCTTGCTGTACGGGACGATGTATTGCCGTGTCTTCGTCTTCCGATGCCCCCATCTCGGCCACGATCATGCCCAACAAAATCAGACCGCAGCCGATAAATTCCTTAAATCCCAATGATTCGCTGGCCCACCACCAGCCAAAAAACGCCGCGAATACCGGCTCCAAACTGAACAGCAGCGCCGTGTGCGTCGGTGTAGTAAAGCGCTGGACATACGTTTGCAGACTGAACACCAACGCTGTCGCGATCACGCCAGTAAAGGCTATCGCCCCCCATGTTTCCAATGGTAGATCGATTGACGGTTTTTCGAAAATGAACGCCGTTCCCGTGCCTAACACAGCGACTGCGCCAATCTGCACCACCGCCAACCGGATCGGATCGGAACGCGGGGAGTAATGCGCCACCGTCGTGATATGTAACGCGAACATCACTGCGCACGCCAGTACCCACAGATCGCCGGTCGCGACGCTCAGATCATTGTTCAGGGTCAGCACTGCCAACCCGACTGTCGCCGCGATGATGCCCAACACTGCGCTGGTATGCGGAGGCCGTCGCAACAACGCCGTCGCCAACACCGGCACAATCACCACACTCAGCCCCGTGATGAACCCGGCTTTAGCCGTTGTCGTGCTGAGCAGCCCAATCGTCTGGAAGGTATAGCCGAGCAGCAGCCACACCCCGATCAACACGCCGGATTGTAGCTCCTCGCGTGTGACGTGGCGCATCCGCCGCCAAAACAATGCCAGCAGCACGCTCGTCGCCAGAATAAAGCGCCACGCGATAAACGTCATCGGATCGACGGCATCCAGCGCATTTTGTACCATCACAAACGTCGATCCCCAGATCAGCGCCACGATGCCCATTGTGAGATCAGCTTGCCAGCGTTTCATCAGTGTACACTCATCGGATTACAGTGCCCGCTGCACAATGTCGCGCAGTTCGTCCGTGTGGAGGGCAATCGGATTCCCTTTCATCGAGCTAGACCGTCCCGCTTTAGCGATCAGGTCATCAAAATCGGCTTCCGTGACCCCGTATGTCATCAGTCCGGGCACACTCAGCGCCGCGCATAGGTCACTGACCCAGGCCACGCCATCTTGTGCAGTCGCATCGCGCTCCCCGGTTACAATTTGTCCGATCTCGGTGTAGCGCTGTAAAGCTGGATGATCCGGCGCACGTTGAGACAACACCGCGACGTTCGTCGCCATCACATGCGGCAGCAGCGCCGCGCATACCGCGCCGTGTGGTACGTGGAACATACCACCAAACGGTCCCGCAAAGCCATGCACCGCGCCGAGTTTCGCGTTCGCCAGCGCCAGCCCGCCCATGAGCGACGCGAGCGCCATATCTTCGCGTGCAGCGGCATCATCACCATGTGTGACCGCACGGCGGAGTGATCGCGCGGCACGCGTGATCCCCTCGCGGCACAGGGCGTCTGTCAGCGGATTGGCGAGGTGCGACACATACGGCTCGATCACCTGTGTCAGCGCGTCCAGTCCCGTGTACGCGGTGATATCCGGTGGCACGCTGTAGGTCAGTTTGGGATCGACGAGCGCCACATCCGGCAGCATTAGCGGACTGCGCAGACTCACCTTAACACGCTGCTCCGGTGATGCCAACACCGCGTTGCGTGTGACCTCCGCGCCGGTCCCGGCGGTGGTAGGAATTGCGATATATGGGGCGGGCGCAGCGATCAACGGTTGCCCTTTGCCGATCACTTCCAGATAATCCAGCGGATCGCCGGGATTGGTCAGCAACGCGGCAATCGCTTTGCCTGCATCCAACACACTGCCGCCACCAAAACCGATCACCAGATCACACACAGCATCGCGCGCCTGTGCTGTGCCCTGCTGCACGATGGCGATAGTGGGTTCCTGATCAACCGCGAACACGGTGACGTCCACCCCGGCGTCACTCAGCAGTTCCAGCAGCCGGGACGCACGCGCCGTGTGCTTACCAGTGACGACCAACGCCCGTTGACCCAACGCCGCCGCAATGAGTCCCACGTCGGCGAGTTTGCCCGCGCCAAAGATAATCCGTGTGGCGGTCGCAAATTCAAACGGCATCAGTCCCATCCCTCTTCATCGGGGAATACGTTGTCGTAGATCAACTTCGAACGCGGCTCAACCAGCATATCCTGCGCCGTGACCGCTTCCGCCCAGGCCGCATAATGCGCCGTCGCTTTATGTTGCGCGGGGTCTTCCGGCGTGCGATAGACCTCAACCAGCACAAAATGCGTCGGATCGTCTGTCTGCTGGATCACGTCAAAGCGCGCGATGCCCGGTTCCTGCACGCTGTTGCACGCGTTCTCGATACAAAGTGCTTTGAAGGCGTCCACAAATTCAGGTTTGACATGGCAAAACACATGCACAATGAACATTATTCAAGCTCCTCTCACTGTGGCGTTGTCTCATTATAGCCACACGCGGGAATATCTCAACACCCCCAAAAAGTGAGCCTCTCGTCAGGGACAACGAGAGGCTCGTGTGAAAACCTACCAGGGTGAGCAGGTCAGCCGGACAACAGCACGCCGTGCTATTCCATCACACGCAGCGTGGAGGGAATATCCATCTTGCGCATCCGGCGAATGCTGAGCAGCGGCGTCAGGGCCACGACCAGGATGCCGAGAATCATCGACAGCGCCAGGGTAGTAGGCTCAATCGTGACAATAAACCCGAAGTCTTCGAGCATATCTTCGACGCGCTGGATCATTAGTGCATTGAGCGCCAACCAGCCCAGAACCACGCCAATCACCGTCCCCAAAACGCCGATGATCAAGTTTTCGACCACCTGCATCCGTGTCGCCGTGCGGATCGGCAGCCCGAACGCGAACATCGTCGCGATTTCGCGCACACGCTCGTCCACGTTGATACTGGTCGAGTTGAACGCGATCAGGAATGCCATGAGCAGCACGATCACTTGCACCACTTGCAGCATCTGTACGAAGGCTTCCAATATCTCATCCAACCCATCCGCTATTTCCTGTACTTCTTGCACCGAAGCCACACCAGGCTGTGAGAGTAGCGCGCGTTTCACATCGATAGGGTCCACGCCTGCCGCCGGATTCGCCAGCAGCAAATTGGTCGTATCGTCCAGGCCCATCATTTCGGCAGCGCTGATATCCATATAGGCCATCGGGCGCATCGGGTGGTTGTGGATGCCAATCACGCGCATCTCGACCTCTACAAAGCGGAAGGATAACGGCCCTTCACGCAGCGGATGTTCGAGCGTCACAGTGTCGCCCACATCCACACCCAGATCAGCCGCCGCTTTCTCAGCGATGATTAGACCGGGTTCGTCCGCCGTCAGATCACCTTCCAACAGCTTAGGCGTCCACATCGCGGTTGCCATGTCGTGCAGTTCGATCAACACGTTGAACTCTTCATCACCGTGCGACACACTGCCACCGACCATCAGACTCGTATCAACGGTCTGGAACAACGCTTCGCCGTCCGCACCCGTCAATTCACGGATACCGGATATCTCGCCGTTGTCCATCGGGTAGAAGAAGTCCAGATTGACCACCATGCGATCCTCTGCTTGATGCAGATACGCATCTTCTACGCGATCCATTGTCGCGACAAAGCTATCGAGGAAACCGAGGAACGTAGTCATCAAGATGATTGCCATCGAGATGCCCAAAATAGTGAGCAGACTGCGCCAGGGCGAGCGGAAAATGTTGCGGAACGGCATCTGTGTGAAGCTCTTACCGGGAATCGGCAGCACCGCCAACACGCTGTTCAACCCGCCGCCCTTCGCCACCAGATGCCCGCTGCGGATCGCGTCAATCGGATTCACGCGCACTGCCCGTATCACCGGAATCAACGTCGCAATGAATGGCAGCAAAATCCCCAGGAGCGTAGCCTGGATATAACCGGGCATATACAGCGAGGTTTTCCAGTAGGGCAGCGGCAACCTGGTCTTGAGCAGATCGGCAAACAAAGCACCCAACCCCAAGCCAATCAGTAAGCCGAAAATCGTGCCCAACACGGCGATTTGCAGACCTACCAGCATCGGACGGAACGCGATCCACTTGCGCGGCAGGCCCAGTGCCATACCAATCCCGATCTGTCGCCGCTGAGATTCAACAATGCGCCCCGCAAGATTGAATGCCCCCAATGCCGCACCGATCAGGAACAACATCGCAACCATGTTCCATATTTCCTGATCGCCCTCGGCATCTGCATACATCAACTCGCCCGTTGGGTCTTCCGCCTGGGTATTGAAGTCGTAGCCAGTATCGGAAAATTCCGCCAGCATACGGCGCTCGATCTCCGCTTGTACGACTGCCGGATCAGCATCTTCTGCGATCAAGAACGCCGCACCGTTTACCAGCCCTTCACGTCCCGTGTGCTGTTGGATCGTACTCAACGGCATGTACAGGATTGCGAAATTGCCCTGGACCACAAACGTGCCGACATCAGGCAAGATATAGAAGTATTCCGGCTGTTGGCCC
>CBEVZO010000113.1:0-8493 GCA_965554365.1 uncultured Anaerolineae bacterium | reverse complement strand
GCCGGTCCCCGCCGAGGGTGTGGACTTCGGTACGGTGGCTGATGATGCTCCAATCGCCGCCGTCGGGGAAATGCCCGTCGGCCCAGGTATTGAACAGCATGGGCTTGTGCAGCCCGTAGCGCTCTTCAAGCTGCGCCACAATGTGTGGGGGCATCCGGCGTGTGCCGGCAGCAGCATCGAAGGGGCCACCGGGCAGCAGCCGCGAGAGCGTGAATGTCACCAATATGATCGCAAATAAGACCGGGATCGCGGCCAGCACGCGCCGGATCAAGAACTTGACCATGCTCGCGCCGCCCAACAGCCGAATGAGCAGGTTGCCTGCCTTGCGTAGAAGATTGAACAACTGCTGAACCGGATGTGGCTGCGTGTGAGTCTGAACCGCCATGAGATTGTGTCCTCTCTGCTTGTACTACGCCAGCGTAAGGTAACACGAAACTAACGTGCCACAGGCTATAGACTGTGTACGGTAACGTGTTATGCAGTTTTTTGTAACGACAATGGTGGCACAATGTACCTATATCACACGCAAGGGTCATGATCGGTTCAAAATTCGTGCCGCTGCGGTGTACCGTGTTATACGTGGCTGACCGGGGAGTTTGCCAATCGCGCTTGATGGATCGGTTCGACTTGGAAGGTATGCTCAATATCCGGATCGCCAGCAGCTACTCGTTCCCACGCCGCCTCCCAAGGATCAACAACCTCCCCGGTCAGTGCGTCGAACTCAGCTACTCCGTCGCACGCGGTGGGGGCGGATAGCGTGGATCGCGGTCCAGGGCTTTGCGCCACTGCTGCGCGGCGCGACGTGCGTCCTTTGTCCCGATGAGTTCCAGCGCCTCGGCGGTCTTGAAGTCGAGATCGCCCATCTGATCCGGTAGCAGCGCGATCAACGTGGAGACAGCGCGCACATCTCCGCTGCGTCCCAGCGCCTCGACCGCTTTGCGCCGCACGTCAATCACCGGCTCACGTTCCAACAGCGCGAGCAATGGCTCCACCGCTGCCGTGACATCTGCCCCGTAGAGCAGCGCCAGCTTGCCCAGCGATTCCGCGCCCGCGCGCCGCACATCAGGATCAGCGTCATCCAGCGCCGCGATGAGCGCCCCTTCGCCGTGCGGATCGCCGCGCTCACCGAGAATCAGCGCTGCCGTGTGCCGGATTTCCCAATTCTCGTGATCCAGATACCCGATCAGCGCGTCCGTCTCCGGCGCATCCGCGAAGATGTCCCACACCGCGCGCCAACGGGTCACCGCCGCGTTGCCGTCCGGATCGTTGATCTGCGCCAGCGACTCCGCCGCGACCTCCGCGACCGCGCCCTCATACAACATCGCGTAATCGTCCAGCGCCTCGATCAACGGCTCCACCGCCGACGCCGCATCCACGCCCGCCGCGCTCAATACACCGAGTCCCCGCGCCGCCTGGAAACGCACATCGGCACGTTCGTCGCGCAGCGCGGAAATCAGCGGACGCACAGCCCGCGCATCCTCAGACGTGCCCAGCGACTCGACCGCCGTCGCACGGATCGGCCCGCGCGCCGTATGCAGCACGCCGATCAGCGCATCCACTGCGCCGGGAGCGCGCACCTCGCCCAACACCTGCGCCGCCGTGTCGCGGATCGTGGCGTGGTCGTGCTTCAGCATGTGCGTGATCGCATTCAGCGCGCGTTCCCCGCCGAGTTTGCCCAACGCGCGCAGCGTCGCGGCGTGCGTGGCAACTTTCGACTCGTCGTGCAGCAGTCGCGCCAATGCCTCCGCCGCCAACGGGTGATCCGCGTGCGCCTCCCCGATGGCGTAGATCGCCTGGTTGCGCACGCTGATGTCGTCGCTGAGCAGCATTTCCGCGAGGTCGTTGAAGGTGGTCATGTGTCCTCCGAAGCGTCGGTTTCTTGGGATTTGCGCCATTCCTCAAGAGCAGCAAGCGCCTCAGGCGTGCCGATGCGTCCGAGTATCCCGCATGCTACTTCACAAATTCGCCCTTCAATGCCGATTCCGTAATCTTCGAACGTGCGTCTATCATTCAATCTTGCAGTAATACACCTAACATCAACTGGTTCTTCATTATCAAGCAAACCGGTAGCGGCGACTAGAGCAATTGGCGAAGAGGAATCATATTGCAACCTCTGAAGCAGCGGAATTAGACGGGAATGAACTGTCTTACTCATCCGCGTCAAGGTAACAACCGCATAAAACCTAGCTGGAAGATTACCCCGTCTTTGGAGTAACGCCTCCACCTGTTCAAACGCTGGTTTTCCTAACATGCTGAGCGAGATAACTACAGTTTCAAGCACCAGACGATTGGGATCATCCAGTGCTGCAATAAGTGGTTTCACCGCACGCACATCTCTTAATTCACCCAGGGATTTCGCAGCCAAGCCACGCACTTTAGGATTGATGTCGGTCAAGAGTTCGATGAGTGTACTCACTGCTCTTGCAATGCCTATTTCACCAACCAATTCAGCAGCCGCTTGACGGATTCTGACATTTTCATCCTTTAATGCCTTGAGCAACGCATTTACACCTGATTCACCTTGAAGGACTAAGGCAACCATAGCATGAGAATGAATTACAGGATGGTCGCTACCGGCTGCAATAAGGAAATACCTTGTTGCACGTCTGTCTCTCAATAACCGAAGGGCATCTATCGGGTCTGGAGAAAGAACATATTGGTACCATTCCTCCTCAAGTAAATGCTCTACAGAGAATGTAAATGCAAAAAAATCGCGCAGCAGAATATGCACAAAACGTAAACGTTCAGAAAGATATCTTGCGACAAAATGTAGCTGAACTGCAAATTCAATCAGATTGAAGACCTGTCTTTCTTCCAAGTCTTTTTCTAGTTCGTTCTCGGACAAATCGCCGAACCAGTCAGAGTAGCACACATCTTCCATCGCCAACTGGCCTAAGACATCAAAAATCTCTTTCAACGTAAACGGCAACTGTGCCTCTGGAACACGCACCTTCAGACGTCGTTCCTCGTGTGCATACCGCTTTTCTACATACTGCCGGAAGATCGCATCCCGCAAATCGCCGGGGCTGTTACGCAAATCGCGCAACTCGGCGGCTTTGTCGCCCTGGTCGCGGTAGGCAAACGTGAACAGCGCCAGCAGCAGGGGCGTGCGCGCCACCTCGCGCAACGCATCGTCGGCTTCCAGTGCAGCCCACAGATCGGGCATCTCGCGCAGATACTCACGCATCTGCTCGTCGTCCAGCGGTTGCAGCGTCACCGCGCCTTCAAGCGCGATTTTCTCGCCGATGGCGGCGTAATCCTTGACGCGGCAGGAGACAATGACAGACCCCCTCCCAACCTCCCCCGTTGACGAGGGAGGAACTTTGGCGCGCGCGTTAACTCCCTCCCCGCCAGCGGGGAGGGCCGGGGTGGGGTCGAACGAGCGGAGGGGGTCTTGCAGCGCCGCCATAAACCGTTGGCGTGGATCGTAGCGACGTTTTTCATCGGGATTGTCGGGATCATCTTCCTCGCGTTCCGCACCGAGTTCGTCCAGCCCATCGAGCAGTAGCAGCGCCCGACCTGCTTTCACCAGCGCCGCGAGATCGTCGCGTTCCAGCGCGAGGATCGCATCTGCGAGCCAGTGGACCAACGGCGTTTGGGCGTGCGAGTCCCATGTGGCGATCTGTCCAAGCACGGGCAGCGGCAGCGACGGATCGCTCTGCCGGGCGGCGACGGCGTCACGCGCGAAAGCCATCAGCGTGGTGGTTTTGCCCGCCCCTGGTTCTCCTAGCAGCAGCACGCGCCCGTTGAAGTGGTCGTAGGCGTGCGCGAAATGTTCGAACTGCTGGCGCGCCACGTCCGGCGGTTCGATGCCCGCCCCGGCGAAGAAACTCAGCGGGAGCACCTGCCGCCGCGACGTATCGACCGCGTCGGGATCGCTTTCCCCGCGCAGCGTGATCAGCGAAAACACTGTTTGGTTGAGGAAATAGACGATCTGGTCGTAGAGCGCGCGCAGATAGTCGGCATACGGATCGCCGGTGGCACGGCGCGTTTCGGGATCGGGCGCTGCTTCGATCCGTGCGAGCAGTCGTTCCCGTCCGCCGTCAAAATCCAGCACAGCGGAATCATCCGCAGCGCGGAACGGAATCCACGTCAGATGCCCGACCAGCAGGGGGATTCCGGCATCGGGGAAAATCAGCGGAATCACGGGCTTCTGCCGGTTCTCCGCGTAGATGATCTCGCGGCGCACAAAGCTGTCAGGATTGGCCTCAATCGACGGCGTGATACACGTCACGACATAGCGCGACGCCTGGATCGCCATCTCGATCTCGGCGCTGAAGTCCTGATACGGGTCGATGTTGCGTGTATCGCGCCAGGTGGTGTAGCCCGCGCGTTGCAAATCCTCGTCCAGCCGCGCGGCGAGGTCGCGCCCGTCCACCCGCGCATAGGAGATGAAAACGTCGTACTGGCAATCCGTGTCCGGCATAGCGCCCCCCGTGATCCGCGTCGCTGCACGTCCCTAATTATACGCGATCTGCGGAGTCCGTCACCGTCACGTCAAACAGCACTCGCGCGCCCGCTGACTCCGGCGTATCGAGCGCGTCACGGATCGCGGCCAGCGCCACGCGGATGGCGTCCGCTTGCGTGTCACCGAGACGGTATTCGAGATAACCGGAGAACTCGCCCTCCTTCCCGAACGCGGTGAGCAGCGCCTCCACCGCGACGCGCATCCGCCGCGCGGGGAACCAGCGCCCATAACGCACCAGGGGCCGCACGGGGAGCCGCGCGTTCCAGTACAGCGGGCTGAACAGGTTCGGCTTGGCGACCAATTCCGCCAGCGCGCTGAGATCGCAGTGCGGCATAGACAGCGTCAGCGGATCGCAACGCAGCGATCCCGCAAACGAGAGGCGCGCTTGCCGGTCGTAGTGCGCCTGCGTTTCCGGCGATAGCATAGCGTAGATCGTCGCCATGAGCGCGTGCGCGTGATCCTGCAATTCCTCCTGACGGCGTTTGCGTTCGGTGATCGTGACCGGGTCTTCTGGCGGGGCGATGCGGATCGTCACACATGGAAAGCGCAGCGTGACCATCCGCCGCCACACCTGATACGTCCCGCCATAAGCCATCGGCACGACGCGCGCGCCGGTCGTGTATGACATATAACTCGCGCCGGACTTCACATCGCTGATCGGTTTCTCCCATGTCCCGCCCTCCGGGAACATGCCGAGCGCCCCACCCGCCTTGAGCAGCTCCGTCATGCGCCGCAGCCCCTCGCGATCCACTGCGCCGCGCTTCATCAGGATCAGGCCCATGTTGCGCATAAACCAGTTGGAGGGCCACAGCAGTCGGAAATCGCCGGGACCGATGAACACCGACTCTAGCGGCATCAGCAGGAGCAACAGCACCGCGTCAAACGTGGAGGTGTGGTTAGCGGCGAAAATCACCGGGCCGGGCGTGCGCATATGCTCGCGGCCCTCGATGGTCGTGCGCGTGAACAGGCGCAGCACGATCCAGCCGATCATGCGGAAGAAGCGGCGAAACAAACGTGTGCGGCGGTTGAGCATCGTCATCCCCATTCAGTGCAGCAGAGTCGTGCGTATAATCGTAGCGTCCCGGCTCTCCGCTGACAACAACGCACCGGGCAGGGGTTGGTTAGAGCATCGCTAAGCAGACCCTACAAGTCGCTTGACACGCGGCAAAAACCTTTATACTATTTAGATAACGTTAAGGCAGTGTAAGTGCTACGCGATTACTTCACGCAACGCCTTTTTTCGGTCCAGAGGCGACGTCACATTGTGAAGAGAAAAGGTTCTCGCACTCGGTTCGATCTCACGTACATTCTCGCTGCGGCGAGAGGGGACACCTAACGGCTTAGACCTGTCAACTTAACCATCGCATCTCACCCAAACTCAGTGATTCTCCCAGGGACTCCTTTTTCTCTTCACGCCGACCCGGATTTGGTCAATCCGGGTCGGTTCCTTTTTGTCCTCTGAAATGCACGCTCCCCGCTGGTGTTCAGCGCCCATAGCGTTATACTTGAGGGTAGTCACACGCGATCCGGGGGGAGACGATGCACGACGAGCCAACGATCCAGCACGATGTGTTTATCAGCTACGCGCGCCGCGACGGATTAAGCTACGCTGAGGATTTAGAGCGCGACCTCTGCGCCGCCGAGTTTGCCGTGTGGCGCGACAAACGCGATCTCGACCCCGACCAGGACTTCACCGCCGAACTCGAAAAGGCCATCGAACACAGCGCGCGTGTCGTGTGCATCATCACGCCGGACGTGAAGCGCGACAACAGCTTCGTGCGCCGCGAGATCGGCTATGCATTAGCCATCGGCAGACCCGTGATCCCGTTGATCTTTGCGGACACCGTGCCACCGATCCACATCGTCAACGTGACGCGCGAAGATTTCACACACGCGCCTTGGTCACAGGCGGTCGCTGACCTGATCGCGCGCTTGCGGCGCGGCACAGATACCGCTGATCAGCCGATCACCCCGCCCGATGACCCGTTTCGCGACTACCTCAACGCGCTCTACCAGCAGATTGTGCGCTTCCTGAACCACACCGTGTTCTCGGAGATTACACTGTACAGCGCGTCCACCCCCGGCGCGGTGCAGGAACAGGTGCGCCGTTTGCCTGCGCTGCCGGTCGCGTTCGCAGCGGCGGCGGGCATGGAAGAAAACGATCTACTCGGCGTTGACGACGCCTCAACCGACGAGGTGGTACAGTTCGCCAACTTCCGCGACGCCTACGCGCACTTCAACGAGCGCGTGCTGTTGCTCGGAGAACCGGGCGCGGGCAAAACTACCACGCTGATGGCCTTCGCGCGTGATGCCGTCTCCGCACGTCTGGCTGATCCGACGCTGCCGCTGCCCATCCTCGCGATCGTCGCGACGTGGGATTCACACGCCCAAACGCCGCTGGTGGACTGGCTCGATGCGCAAAATACCGCCCTGACACACGACAAGATCACAAATGAGATCGATGCGGGGCGGGCGCTGCTGTTGCTCGATGGCCTGGACGAACTTGGTGCAGAACGCGAGGAACCTGATCCAGACGATCCCGAACCCGATCCCGAAAAGAAGCGTAAACTGCGCTACGATCCGCGCCAACGGTTTTTGGCGGCGTTGCAAGACCCTCTCCGCTCGCCCGACCCCACCCCAGCCCTCCCCGCTGGCGGGGAGGGAGTCAACGCGCGTGCCAAAGTTCCTCCCCCGTCAACGGGGGAGGTTAGGAGGGGGTCGCCGTCAATGAGGGAGGCTGGGAGGGGGTCTGTCATTGTCACCTCCCGCGTGAAGGACTACGCCGCCATCGACGCGAAAATCGTCCTCGACGGTGCGGTGACGTTGCACCCGCTGAACGACGCGCAGATGCGCGTCTATCTCACGGAGATGCCCGACCTGTGGGCCGCGCTGGAAAACGACGACGATCTGCGCGAGGTGGCCCGCACGCCCCTACTGCTGAGCCTGTTCACGTTTGCGTACCGTGACCAGGGTGAGAAGGCTGCCGAGTTGCGCGACTTGAGGGATAGCCCTCACGAGTTGCGCGAGGCGATCTTTCGGCAGTATGTGGAGCGCCGCTATGCGCATGAGCAGCGCAAAATTAACGCTGAACTGCCATTCACATTGGATGAGTTGTGGACGATCCTGGGTGAGGTGGCATTTCAAAATGCGGCGGGAGGTTATCGAGTCGAAGAAAACGTACTAACACGGGATGACATTGAGCGCATAGCTTTCGAGGGACGCGCAAATGACCTGATCGCAGTTGCCATACGGCTACACTTGCTCGCTCCCCGTGACGGTGGCACGTACCGTTTTTTGCACTTGCTGCTGCGCGATACGTTTGCGTTTCCAGGTGCATTGGTTGCTTTGTACGGCGATAGTGAGTGGGTGCGCCGTAGTGCCGCCGATTTATTGGGTCAGATCGGAGACCCGCGCTCTGTGGAGCCGTTGATTGCTGCTCTGCGCGATGGCGAGAATGTGCGCCGTAGTGCCGCTGAAGCTTTGGGCGAAATCGGAGAACCAGCAGTGGAGCCGCTGATCGTCGCTCTGGGCAATCGTGAAGTAAATGTACGCCGCATTGCGGCTGTCGTTTTAGGCCAGATCGGAGATATGCGCGCGGTAGAACCTCTCTTCTATGCTCTGCACGATGACGATGAGTATGTGAACAGAGATGCAGCTATCGCTCTCAGCGAATTCGGAGACCCGCGCGCGGTAAATCTGTTGATTGAGGTAGCTCTATACTCAACTGATGTGGTTGCGCGGAATGAAGCGACGGCTGCCTTAGTGAAGATAGGGGAACCTGCGACACAAATGTTGATCGATGAGTTGGATGTTGCACACCATCTAGCTGCCATGCGCGCCGCTGAAGCTCTCCATGTAATTAGCACGCCGGAAGCGCTCACCGCCGCAAAAGCGTGGCAGCTCGAAAATCCTCAACGTCGTCGTCGTAGATAACATTCACACCACACAAACAAAAAACCGGGGAGGCCATGTGACCTCCCCGGTGGTGTTATGCGTGCTTATGCGTCGTGCAGCACAGGCTTAGC
>CBEVZO010000112.1:0-8533 GCA_965554365.1 uncultured Anaerolineae bacterium | reverse complement strand
CAAATCCTGCGCCAATTTGATCGCGGTTTGATAGCGCTTGGTGGGGTCTTTTTCGAGCGCCTTGAGAATAATCGCGTTGATCGCGTCGGGAATATCAGGCGCAATGGACTGCGGATCGGGCAGCGGTTCGTTGACGTGTTTGAGGATGATCGCCAGTGGCGTGTCCGCATCAAAGGGCAGTTTGCCAGTCATAAGTTGGTACAGAATGACGCCCAGTGAATAGATGTCGGAGCGTTCGTCGCCCGCCTCGCCAAGCCCTTGTTCGGGGGCCATGTACGCGGGTGTGCCGACCATGCCGCCGCTGGCCGTGAATTGCGCGCCTGTGACGATTTTGGCGATCCCGAAGTCGGTCAGGACCAGGCGGCCATCTTCATCCAGCATCAGATTAGCGGGCTTCACGTCGCGGTGGATCATGCTCCGCTGGTGCGCGTAGGCGAGGGCTTCGGCGGAACTGCGCACGATGCGCACGGTCTCGGCGATAGGCAGATTGGCTCCTGCGCCCTGGTCAAACAACTGCTCCTTGAGCGTGGGGCCGTTGATGAACTCCATGACCATGTAGTAGCTGTCACCTTCGCGGTCGTACTCGAAGTCGTACACCTGCACGATGTTCGGATGGCGCAGCTTGGCGACGTTGCGTGCTTCGTTTTCGAAGCGATCCTTGAATTCGGGATCGTCCGCGAGAAATGCGTGCAGCAATTTAATCGCCACGTAGCGATCTAACGAGGCGTGATAGGCGCGATATACTTCGGCCATCCCGCCGCGACCAATGCGTTCTATAATTTCGTATTTTCCGAGCTTTTTTCTCGACACTGCGTTGAACTGCCTTCAACGGCGCACATGCTGGTGCGCAGACGGATTGATGTGCCCCTGTAGTATAACATTGAGGGGGATGCTGTCAAAAGCGTAATCCTTACGATTTGACCAATGTTTGTACAAAACTCAAACATTTGTGCCGTGCGCAGGCCAGTCGCTTACATGACTATTCTGCATCCACGCCGGAATCTGTGCCGGGAATGTGTAATGTGATGTCCTGTGTCGCTTGAGGGGGCTGATCCTCGTAATACAGCGTGACGCGCACGGTATATGTACCAGCGGGATCAGCGACGCCACGCAGGTGCAGCACATAACTGGTCTGTGTGTTCATGAGGGCAATCGCGTTGCTGCTGGCGATTTCTCGACCGTTTTGGTCAATAATACCAAGTTCCAGGTTGGGGCGCTCGCGGAACGGCGTGAGTTCCACTGTGACACGCACGCGCCGGTGATCGGGAAACGGCTCTGCGCGCACGGCCTCGATGGTGACTTCTTCCGGCGGGCGCAGGTTCGGGTTATTTTGCACGATTAGATCGATGGGTTTGCGGTCGTCGTCGGTCATAGGGTGTGTTGTCCGTGAATTAAGCCATTGGCGGTTAGCTGTGAGGTGCAAAAACCTCTTTAACGAAAAAAGTGCTAACGGCTGCTTGTTTAATGATACCCGCACATTTTCCAGTCGCCGTCGATTTGCTTGACGCGGTACGTTTGGCCTTCGAGAGGCCGGTCGCGCAGTTCGCCATTGTAGTCCAGCACCATCGTGCCGGTGCAGGTGACGAGTGTGTAGCCGTCGGCTGCTCCGGCTTTTTCGCAATCTGCATTCTGGAGTTCGCCCGTAATGCCGGAAAAAGCATCCAGATCGCGTTGGGCTTCTGCTTCCCACGCTGGACAGACGGATTTGAGCAGTTGATCCTGGTCGTTGCTGAGCAGTGCCTTGAGATAGGGCGGCACCGCGTCTTCCGGTTTCGCAGACTCGGCGCACGCGGTCAGGAGCAGCGCGAACAGCAAGATTAGCCATAGCGCGCTACGGATAGGGCGGGGCGGTTGGCGTTTGTGTATTGTGTGCGTAGGCATAGGTTACTCGTTTGGTGCCGCTTCTTGCGCAGCGTCCGGCGCGTTGACGACTTGCCACACGGCGTTGATAGCTTGCAGTGCGGTCAGGTTGCGCACGGGCCAGCCGTCGCGCAGGCGGTCGGGATTGTTGTAGAAGCTGCGCGCCCATAGCAGATGGAAGCCGTCGCCCCACTCAGGATCGAAGCCGTTGCCAGGTAGGGATTGCGCCGCCAGCCAGAAATTCCACAGCGGAACCTCGTACTGTGCGGCGACACGCGCAATTGCGGCATTGATGGCATGGTCGCCTTCCAGATTGTCGGCTTTCGTGCCCAGGATCGGGACCACGCCCTGATCAAGCCAGTAGGCGACGACCTCACCGAGATATCGCTCGTAAGCGCTGATGGGCTGGATGCCGGTGCGATTCCAGGTTTCCATGCTGATGATCACGATGCTGGGATTGTGCAGACGGTCCTCGCAGGCCAGCGGCGTTTCGTCACCCGCGCAAATGTCGGGATCAGCCCACAGCGGCGACAAAGCCGAGGCGACAGTGTAACCGCCCTCAACGGCGGCACTGTCGCGTGACCAGGAGCCGGAGAACGTGTCAATTGTGCTTTGCAGCGGCGCGAAGGGTCCGAGATCGTACTCGTTGGGACTGTCGAAATGCGAGAGGAAATAGGCCTCAACATTCTGGCAGTCGCCCACTTTGGAGAACGCACCGGGATCGTTATCCTGTGCTAGCCCGTGTACATAGACTTCGCGCATCGCGGCGCTGATTTCTGGCACGACGGGCAGTGTTTGCCAGGGTTCCGGTGCGCATTCACGCGCGCGAGTGCTGTGGACATAGCCCTGAATGCCTTGCACCGGGTCTTCGACCACGAGCCACTCATCTACACCGTAATCACGATCTCCGATGGCGATGTCTTGCACAATCAGGAGGGTCTGAGGCCCGTAAGTGAGTAGGATGTCGCAGTCTTGGAAAAAGGGACAGGTGCGCAGCATGGTGTCGCCGCCCACAGTACACCAGGTGCTCACCGCTGGCGCATCGTCCTGCGCCGTGACGGAGCCGGAGTGGTGCAGCAGTGGGGCGCTGAGTAGCAGCACTGCTGTGAGTACGACTGTGATCAGGATGAGCATCAAGCGCGTCATCGCGTGTCCTCGCAGGGTTTGCAGGCGATTGTGCCAACATTGGGTGCGGCGTGGCATCTAGGCCTGTTTTTGGGCGGCCTGGAGTGCGTCCCAGGCGGTTTGGAACTGCGTCTCGGTGACCAGTACATGATCGCGGTGATAGGCCGCGATGGGCAGAATCGACACGCCCGCTCCGGCCAGGATTTTGCTCACCAGTGCCATGAAGCCGATCAGATCGGGTTCCAGCGGCAGATCAAACGTGATCAGGCGATAGGTGTTGTCCATGACGGTGTGTTCGGGCAGCCGTTGGTGGAAAAATTCCCACTTGTCGGCGGGTACGATGAGCGTCACTTCGTCTTTATCCGCGACGATGGCGCTGAACGCTTCCGCGATTTCGGCCAGCACACCGGCGCTCGCCACAAGCGCGGGGGCCGGAACGTGAATCACATGGTATAGCTTGTCATCGGTGTAGAGCGTGGCGGCGGTGAGTGCTGCTGCGGCGTCCATAAGGAACCTCCGTCAATAGAAAGGGCGTATGCATGCAGTTTAGAAAATTAGCGTGGATATCCCAGGCGAAACCCAACCTCACCCCCCAACCCCCTCTCCCGGCCAAGGCGCTTGCAAGCAAGCGTTCGAGAGGGGGAGCCGATCTCGTGGTGAAGTCCCCTCTCCATCGACGAACTCGCAGAGTTCGCCGCAGCACCATGGGGAGGGGGCGCGAACAAGTTCGCGTTGGGGGAGGGGCTAACTCGCACACGCAGATATCCGTATTTAATTCTTAAAAAGCATCGATACGCCCCTACTAGAGCGTTTCGTCAGCGTTAAGCGGCAGCATCGATAGGCCGGAAATGACCTTCGGGTAAAAATCGGTGCTTTTCTGCGGCATTTTTTCGCCCTGACCAGCGACGGCTTTGATGCGGTCCATCTGCGTGGCGCTGACGAAGAAGACGAAATTGCCCCCGCCAGAGTCCACGTGGCTGACCGCAAGCTGCGGATCGCGGTGGTAGCGGATCATGGACTTGTCGTCGATGCCGGAGGCGGGCACTTTTGCGACTTGTTCCAGCAACACCTTATGTAACACACTGACCGCCAGCCCCTTCCAATCTGCCGAGGCTTCGTTGGGGATCAGCACGTCGAGGTCTGTGCCGGTCTTCAGGACGAGGACATAGAAGCCTACGTCTGGACCGCCGTAGAACCCGAAGGCGTGGCCTTGCGGATGCGCGTTGACTGATTGCAAGCACGCGTCGAGATTAGCGGCGGGCAGCACGGCGAATGCTTCCTGCGCGCGGTCCAGAACTTCGGCGGGCGTTGAGCCGTCGAAGTTGCAAACTTCGCGGTGCGTGGGCAGCACGACCAGTCCCGGATCGTCCATGCTGACCAGTGTCGCCTGCACAAAGGTGAAGGCGGCGGTGGCAGGTGCCTCGGGGTGCTGAGCGCGCATTTCGTCGCGATAGGTGAGGCCCGTGCCGTAGCGGTGGTGGCCGTCAGCGATGATCAGGTTACGCTTGGGCGCGAGTTCAGCTTCGATCTGTGCGAGAATGCCGGCGTCGCGGATGATCCAGACGCGTTGGCGCACATCGCTTTCCCAGATTTCGACCACATCGAGGTCCGGCTCGCGGTCGCCAATGGCCTGACGGATCAAGGCGTTGACCTTATTCTCGTCGTCGGGATACAGAATGAAAATCTGCTCGGTGTTGGCTTCCATCGTGCGCAGCAGACGCAGGCGATCTTCTTTCGGCCCAGCGTGCGTGTGTTCGTGGGGCAGGATGACACCCGCATCGAAATCAACCAGTTCCACAGCGGCGATCAGGCCCATACGTTGATATTCTTCATCGCCGACGGTGAAGATTTGTTCGTAGGCGAGGAAAACGGGTTCATCGTCGCGGATCAACGCGCCGTCGACCAGCCACTGTTGGTAGGCTTCTTTGGCGCGGGTATAGACATTGGGTCCCGCAGGGTTCAGGGGATCGTCGCCCTGCTCGGATGCGCCCTGGATGATACGGGCGATGTTGTAGTCGCTGAGTTCATAATATTTTTGCTGGAGGTCATCGGTGATGCGATCATACGGCTGCGCCACGACGACTTCCATGTGTGCGAAGCGTGCCGGGTTGTAACGCACGCTGCGAAACGGTTTCACGACTGCCATACTGAGTCAAACCTCCAAAATAGATTTATTAATCTCTTGCATGGGCCGATTGCGGTGCGGCGATTGTACCAGTCCGTGAGGTATCATGCGAGGGCCATTTGACAGGCCCAGGGGGCGTGGATGGTCAGGTTTGACCAGCGGCGTGATTATGTGGCAAAACAGAGGCAAAGCTAACGCCGGAAACAGCACAGGGTTGCGTGTTTCCGGCGCGCTAGTGCGAGATGGAGTAGGGCGGTGCTAGGGGATAATCAACACCTGCCCCACGTAGATCAGCGCATAATTGGTGATGCCGTTCACGGCAGCGATAGCGTCCATGCTGACACCGTAGCGCAGCGAGATACGGAACAGGTTTTCGCCGGACTGTACCACATGACGCGCGCTCCCGGCTGTGCCGCCAGTCGGAATCCCCGGAGCGGCGGTCATAGGCGCACCAACGGTCGGTGTGCCGCATACGGTCGCTGGCACGATGAGTTTGGTCGTGTCCGGGTTGTAGTTATAGTGGACTTGCAGTTCGTTGGACGACAGCGCCCACAGGCTCGCGCCGCCGCCGGATGTGATGAGTTGATGCTGCCCGGTGGCGGTGGCGATGCTCAACGGCCCGGCGATCTGGCCGAGGCTGGCTTGCAGGACTACTACGCCGCCATCCGATACCATCACGCCGTTGGAGGCGCAGTGGAACAGGAACCCGGCAGGCGCGTGCCCGGTGGTGACCGGGGAGCCAGTGTCGCCGCCGCAGACCCAGAAGGCACGCAATTCTTGCCACCTGAGGGTTGGTTCTGCCACTTCAAAGCTGACATCATATTGCCCCACAATAACCTCGACGCCTGTGCCGGGAGCGACGGGTACGGCCCAACTGACCGGCACGGTGATCCAGCCGAATGCAGCGGGCGCGGTCTGCCAGTATTCGCCCAACGGGGTAGGCCAGCAGCCATCGTCGTAGCAGGTGTGGTTTTGAATCTGAATGCGGAATTCATCCGGCTGAAGGAGGAGGTTGGCGTGGTGGCTTGGCAGACCATCGTAGTAGAAGCTGATGGTTGCGCCGGAGCAGGAAGGATCGGTGAGGATGAGTTCAAACACCCCCGCCTGTGCCGAGTTGGTGTGACCGCCCAGCGCCATGAGTGACGCCGCCCCTGCCAGCAGCAGCACGATCAGAATACGCACGCCCAGTTTCCCAGACATCATAATTCACCTCATTAAAGATATAGATGATACACAGTCACCGTCTGATCGTATTGTACGGGGAAAACAGGTGATGATAGACGGTTATAGCCAAATCCAAACCAGATTGTAACAGCGCATGTACCATATGGAGGGAAGGCGGACGGTTAATTGTTCAAATGGCAAAGCTGGTATATGCTTGCAGCAGTTAGGATTTCTGCCCCTGGAAATTGGGGGCGTATCTGAATGGCATTGTTAGCAAAACTGTACTATAGTGTTTAGGAACATCATGTCGCCACTCGAAGGAGGCATAGTTATGCATCATGTGCGACGACTTATCACGGTAGTTCTTGTGCTGACCGTGTTGCTGTCTGTTCCGGGGTTAGCTTTGGGACAGGGGGATGGTGAGCAGACCAAGCATATCGTCAAGGTGGGTGAAAATCTGTACCGGATTGCACTGCAATATGGCACGACAGTAGAAGCCATTGTGCAGGCCAATAATATTACTAATCCGAGCATGATTTTTGTGGGACAGGAGTTGATTATCCCTGGTGTGGCGGTCCAGCCGACGGCGGAACCGACCGTTGATCCAGCGGAGACTCCGACGGTGGAACCGACGGTTGATCCAGCGGAGACTCCGACGGAAGAACCATCTGCGACGCCTGAACCGCCCACGACACCGCCGCCTGCCGGTCAAGAGATTGTGCATGTGGTGCAGCCGGGTGAAAACCTGTTCCGCATCGCGCTGCAATACAATCTGTTGACTTCGATTGTGGCGACCTACAACGGGATTGATAATCCAAACTTGATCTTTGTGGGGCAACGGATTCGTATCCCCACTGGTGGTGGCGCTACGCCGTCCGTAGCGCCTGCTACGCCTGCACCGGCTGATGGCGATGCTGAAACACCAGCGCCGGATGGTGATGCTGGTGATGCGGCTGATGCTGATACCCCGCCGCCGAATACAGCGGGCAATGTGCCGTTTGCTTATGGTGTGCAGGTACATTTGCCGAATCAGGATACAGCGGCAGTGGTTGGCTCGGCGACTGATCTGGGCGTGACATGGGTCAAGCAACAGATTGAATGGGCGCTGTATGAGCCGACAGCCGGTAACGTAAACTGGGGTCCGATTGACGCGATGGTGAACGCGATGGATGCAGCAGGCGTGAATATCCTGCTGAGCGTCACCTCGGCTCCGTCCTGGGCGCGTGAGGCTGATCAGGAAAAAGGCCCACCGACCGATAATCAGACCTATGCCAATTTCGTGGGCCAACTCGCGCAGCGGTATGCGGGGGTTGTGGATGCTTACGAAGTCTGGAATGAGCCGAATTTGCGCCGTGAGTGGAACACCCCGAACGGTATCAGCGCGGCGAGCTATGTCGAACTGCTGCGTTTAGCCTACGCCGCGATCAAGAATGCTGATCCCGGTGCGGTGGTGATCACGGGCGGTCTGGCTCCGACGGGGTTCAACGATGGCGTGAACGCGATTGATGATCGCGTTTATCTGCGGCAGATGTATGCGGCGGGCGTGGCGGATTGGTCCGACGCGATTGGCGCGCATCCTAACGGTTGGGCGAATCCTCCCGATAGCACCTGCTGCCGCAACAACCGTCCGGCAGTGCCGGGGTGGGATGATCATCCGAGCTTCTTCTTCAAGCAGACGTTGAGCGATTACCGTGAAATCATGGTGTCGAACGGTGACAGCGGCACGTACATCTGGGCGACCGAGTTTGGTTGGGGGTCCAATGATGGGCTGAATGTCGAACCGGCAGCGGAGTTTGGTTTCGTGGCGTTTACCAGTCTGGACGAGCAGGCGTCGTACACGCTGCGCGGCTTCCAGTTGGGGCGCGAGTTGGGCTATGTCGGCCCGATGATCCTGTGGAACCTGAATTTCTGCCCGGTGGTCGGTCAGACGGGCGAACAGTGCCTCTGGGGTTTGTTGGACCCGGCAGGCAACCCACGTCCGGCGTACCTCGCGCTGCGGGATATGGCGCAATAGCGTTCGCGCAATAGCGTGGCGCAGGCGCGTGATGGTGCGTCGTTTGCGTAGCGCATAACAGCATAAAAAATACAGCCGCCCGGTGATGTGCCGGGCGGTTTGTTTGGTGTACGGTGTTGTGCATGTGTGTAGACAGGCGCAACGAGATTGTGTGTTGGTGATGTTGTGTGCAAAACGGCCTCACCCCCGGCCCCTCTCCATCCGAGACGGTTGATCTCGCTGGCGCTCGATGCAACCTATGGAGA
>CBEVZO010000111.1:0-8554 GCA_965554365.1 uncultured Anaerolineae bacterium | reverse complement strand
CTTGCAGAATCGCGTCGGTGTCATCGGCAATATCTTGCTCTGGACGCAGTAGCACGCCTTCGGGCCGGATTTCCACCGCAATCCGTGCGGCCTCGTCCAGTTGGGAGCGTACGGCCATTGGTAGTTGGATGCGCCCTTCATCATCGAGTTGGGGCGGCGTTTCAGCGGCAGATTCGGTTAAATCCTGGCCCAGTGAGCCGTCGCGCAACGTCAGTGTACGATCCGCAAACGCGGCCATTTCCATATCGTGCGTCACCATCAGGATCGTCAGGCCATAGCGTTCGCGCAGATCGGCGATCAACTCCATCACCTGCACCGCGCTGTCATGATCCAGCGCGCCGGTGGGTTCGTCTGCTAACAGTAAATCGGGATCGTTCGCCAGCGCGACGGCAATCGCGACACGCTGCTGCTGCCCACCAGAAAGCTGCGTCGGGCGCTTGTGCGCGTGGTCGGCTATCCCCACTGCTGCTAACAGTTCTTTGGCGCGGCGGCGGCGCTGCAATATAGGCATCCCCACCATCATCATCGGCAGTGTGACGTTAGCTGTGGCCGTGCGATGGTAGAGCAGGTTACGTCCCACCTGCTGCCACACAAATCCGATCTTGTGCAGCCGGTAGTGCGCCAGCGCGCGGCCTTTGAGATCGATCAAATTCGTGTCGCCCACCGTAAGCCGTCCCGCTGTCGGTGTGTCCAGCCCGCCGAGCAGGTTAAGCAGCGAGCTTTTGCCCGCGCCGCTGGGTCCGACGATGGCGATCATCTCGCCGCGCTGCATGGTGAAGTCGATCCCGCGCAGGGCCACGATCTCATGATCGCTGACAGTGTAGGCTTTCACGACGCTTTTGCAGTCGATGTGCGGGAGCGATGCTCCGTTGCCGTTGTGGGTTGCCATGTGATTCACCCTCTACACTCGCTACTGATCGCACCACGCTACGGCGCAACAACAATGTCGCCTTCGTTTATGCCGCTGACGATTTCAACGCGGTCGTCGGTTTGCAGCCCCAGCACAATATCCACTGTGCGCATCCCATCCGGCGTATCGAGTACCACAAACGTGCGATTCTGGAACGTGCGAATCACGCTTGGTGATAGCCAGAGAACGTCCTCGCGCACTTCCAGCGCCATCTCGACTTCGATCAGTTGGTTTTCGGTCACGTTTTCGAGGCTCGCAGCGACTCGCGTGGTTTGATCCGCGTCCAGGCTGTTGAGCGGAATACTGCGTACCACACAACCCACTGCGGTTTCCGGCTGGTTGATGATCTGACATTTACCTGTCATGCCTACACTGAGATTGTTCGTATCGGCAATCGCGAGCGTAGCGATCACCTCTTTCGGCTCCGGTAACCCGATCACGATCACCGTGTCATATGCCGCCACGTTATCGCCAGGGGCGATATACACATCCAGAATCACGCCATCAATCGGCGCATAGAGCGACGACTCCGCGATATCTTTCTCGAGCTGGTCGATATTAAGCTGCGTTGAACGCACGCTCTCGTCGTTGACCCCGCCCGCCGCCGCATCAATCGCGCGCTGCAAGCCAAGTTCCGCCTGGATCACCGAATTCTGCGCTTGCTGAACCGAATATTGATGGTTGTTATAGCTCTGCGCCGCTGAGAAATAGCTGATCTCCGCCGACCGTACTTGATCATGCGCGCTGAGCATTTGCTGGTAGGCATTGTCTACCGTTGAAGCGGGCTGATCTGGATGACTGAGCGCCTCCAGATAAGAGCGTTCCGCGTCTTCCAGAGATCGCTGCGCGCTTTCCAGGCTAATTCTTGATGAGGCCACATTGGTCCAGGGTGAGTTATCAAGCGTGTTTTGCAGCGAGATGCGCGCGTTTGCCAGCGAAATCTCGGCGTTCTCCACGCTTTCGATGCCGCTCGTCGTGCCGCTGCTCACATTAGTCTGCGCCGTTTCCAGGCTGATCCGCGCGTTTGCCAGTTGGTTTTCCAGATCGCTGATGTCATAATCCGCCAGCAGATCGCCGGTACTCACCGCGTCGCCGCGCTGCACATTCACCTGCCGCACCGTCCCGTTGTTCGGAAACGACAGCGTCATCTGGTCGCGTGGCTGCCAGCGCCCGGTGAAGGTGAAAACATTCTCCACTGTGCCGCGTTCCACGACATAGGTCGGATTCGCCGCGATTTCGGCGGTCGGCACGGGCGTTGAGGTTGGGTTGGCTTGTGCGTGGACTGCCGGATCGTTCGTGACTGTTCCGCCACCCGATCCGCAAGCGGAAACTAGCAGTGTGAAAAGGATTAGGATCATGCCCATGATAGTACGAGTTTTCATCATTCAGAGTCCCTGTTTGAAACTAGACATCGCCCAGTTTGACCAGCGTCGAGACGTGTTGACGGCTCAGCAATGAGGTCGTCAGCACGGTGACACAGAACAACACGAGCGCAAATAACGTGTAAACCAATATGATATCATCCCAGGCCACGCGCACGAGATACGGCGGCAGCCCTCCGCTGAAATCCAACAGCGGTAGAAATAGCAAGGTTGTCGCCATGCCGATTAACGTGCCGCCTGCGATGCCGCCCGTCGCTGCGATGCCCTGCGAGAACAGCAAGTAGCGGCTGACTGCACCACCGCCCAAGCCCATCGCGCGCAGTGACCCTAATTGCACTGCCTGTGTGCGAAACGACGCCGTACTTTGGATCACGCTGCCAACCAGCGTTAGCAGGATCGCGGAGACGAACCCCACCGAGAGGAAACCCAGCACGCCACGCCGCGTCGGATCGGACTGCGCCTCGGCGATCAGTTCCGCCGGGTCGAGCCATTCCAGCACCGGGAAGCCGAGTTCCTGCACTTGCGCTAGCACGGCGTCGCCGTCCACGTCGGGATTCAAGCGCAGCCAAATATTATGCGGCAGTTCCGTGCCCACCAGTTCAAAGATCGGATCAATGTTGGCGATTGCGAAAAAGCCCTCACGTGGGTCCAACGTGGGGAAGTAATCGACAAACCCCACCACCGGCACGTCAGTTTCGTACCACGTATTCAACGCGGAAATCTGGATCGTGATCGTTTGCCCGACTACCAGCGCGTATTCTTCGGCGGCGGCGCGACTGAGCAAAACACCAGTCCGATTCCCTGCCAGTTTGTTCAGTAGATCGGCGATTGCTTCGTCGGCGTAGTCCTCGCGGAAATAGGTGATCGCCGCCATCGACGCTCGATCCACACCCAGAATCGTCCCTTGTGGACGTTGCCCCGGCAACACAATCTGCATCTGGTAACGGCCCACCCGTGACACAGCGTACATATCGTCAATCTCAAGCAGGTTGCTCGCCGGCAGCGAGTTATAGCCCACCACTGTGATCGACGTGCTGCCATCGGCACTGGCGTCTTCTTCGGTCTGCGCATCGCTGGCGACGACCAGCACACGTTCCGCGCCAACATCGTACTCGATCACATCCGCAAGGCTGCGATCCAGCGTACTCGCCATTGATGCTGTGAATCCGATCAGGCTCAATGTGAAGCACATCATAAGCAGCGTGCCGCGATAGCGTCCAATGGAGCGTGTCAGTTCGCGCAGCGCCATCAGCATAGAGATATTGACCGTGATACCCACAAAACGCGATGCCTGGTTGAGCAGAAACGGGAACACGCGCAAAAACACCAGTGTGAAGCCCAGCGAGAATAGCGTCGGCGCGAGAAACACCAACGGATCGCTGAACGGGTCTTCTGCGCCGGTCGAGAGACCGCCCTCCTGTTGCAGCGTGTAGAACACGTAGCCTGCCGGAACCAGCAGCATGAGGTCCAGATAGATGCGCTGCCACCACGCCTTACCGGAGCGCGCCTGCGCGCGTTTGAACATATTGATCGACTGCCCGGTGGTGCGCCACGCCATTGCCAACCCGCTACTCGCGGCGAGCAATCCAGTCAGTGCGCCCGCCATGAGCGCCTGCTGTGTGAACACAATATCCAGCGGGTTGCTTGGGTAATCGAAGCGCAGAAACGACGATGTGCGCCCGATCAGTTGCACCACATACGGCGACGCCAGAATCCCGATCCCCAGCGCCATGCTCGCCAGAATCAACCACATGAGCGCGTGCAGCCCGATCAACCGGCGGCGGTTCATGCCCCGGCTGCTGAGCGTGACATCTTCTTGCTGCTGTCGCCCGACGAGCATTCCGGCCAGCATCGTGACGAAATACAGAATCAGGCCGCCCACCGGCAGCACAACAATCACCAACTGCTGCGTCAGACGCTCCACTTCCGCGCTGAACGCTTCGAGTCCCGCTTGCGGTGAGATGTCCAGACGGATACCCGGCAGCGTAGTGGTCATCGTGCGTGAGCCATCCGTGATCCCGGCTAGCAAACTGTCAACATCCGACGTGCGCAAGTTCGCCCCGTCAAAGATGATCTGCCAATCGACTTCTTCCACCGGCAGCGCGATACCGTCCACCGCCGCCCACAGATCATCTGGCTGCATCAGGAACACGTTATCAAAGAACTTTGGCGTCAGAATCCATGCGGGATCATTGGCATCTACCGAACTCCACATCGCCACAACTTCGAGCGTGAGGGGGTCCGGTACACCGGGTTTGGTCACTGTCAGCACATCGCCAACTTGCAGCCCGGTCTGAAACATGAGCTTGTCCGCCATCAGCACCGGGATCGCGCCGTCCTGCGTTGTCGCTGCGGGCCACGCGCCACCTGTGATCTGGATTTGTGCGTCTGCCCCGTCGAACGTGCCGAGCGTATAGACGCCAAACGGAGTAGGCACATCGCCCTGGCGCGTTACATTCCAGCCGCCGCCGCTGACATACAGCACATCGCGCTCGACCGGCAGGCCGATAGCATCAGTGAAGTCGTTTTGCAGTGCGGCGCTGGCGCGATCCACGTCTTCCGGCGCAATCGCGCCTTCCCAACTACCCAGATAGCGGAAGCGGAACGCATACGGTGGATCGTCCAGGCTGTCTGCGAGCAGATCGGTGTTCACTGCGTCCACGTACAGCGTCAGACTCAGTGCCAGTGTCGTCGCCGCCGAAAGGCCCACCAGCGTCCAGAACACCAGCATACGGTGCTGCCACAGGCGTTCAAACGCCAACAGGATCAAGTCAATCAGTCGTTGCATGGTTTACTCTCACCTCGCGAGGAGGTGGGATGCCGGAGAGGGCCAGCACCCCACCGCTCGTGAGTTAGAAGACGGAGATGCTAGTAACCGCCCAGGGAAAATTCAGGATCGACGCTGGTCGCGCACTGTTGAATCTGCTCAAATACCTGACGCTGTCCGCCACCTTGTCCGTCAGCAGTCTCGTCGATGACGATGCCTACGGCACATTCTTGATAGGCTTTGGTGATCATTTCGGCTTCCGCCAGTTCAAATTCCAAATCTGCGTCTTCCAGTACATAGCGATCCATTGCGCGGTTGAGCCAGTAGTTGTCGATAAATGTCAGCGCCGCGCGCCCGCCGCCCCCGGTGAAGGTGGGGAACACAATCGTATTGGGATTGCGCAGCACAGCGTCAAGTTGCTGGTAGACGGCGACCACTTCGGGTCCCTGTGCCGCTGCGACAATCGGATCGTAGACCAGCGATTGGCGCGCGGGCATCCCAGAGAACAACTGCGGGCTGCGTGAGACGGCGCTCAAGAAGCGGTAGGCCGCCTCTGGATTCTGCGCGGTGGCGCTGATGTAGCCGGTGGTGATCTCATAGGCAATCACGCCGTAGGTGCTGCCCTGCGGATACGTCGTCGTGACCATCTCCGGGAGTTCAAATCCGCCCTGACCACCACCCTGACCACCACCATAGCTGAACTGGCTGAGCGTGTTAGTCGTGATCGCGCTCGAACCGTCGATGACGAACGTCCCTCCTCCTGCCACACTGTTGAGACCGTCGTAGGTGATGTAGCCGTCCGCCGCGAGATCAAGCACCTGCCGGATCGCGTCCACTGTCGCCGGGTCGGTGAAGTTCACTGTCACAGGGTCGGTGCGGTAATCCAACGGCAGCCCGCCAAACGCCCCAATCAGCATCATGATGTAGGCCCCGCTGGGATCGATGGGATTGAACGGTGCGGGATCGGTGTCGTAAGGTTTGAGCATCCGCAGCGCGTCGGCGAAGGTGTCCGCCGTCCAGCCGTTGACCGGCTCTGGCACGCCCGCCTGTGCAAGTAGTGCGGGGTTGTATTCCAACATCTGCGGCTGGATCGCCATTGGCAGCGCCCAGGTCCGGTTATCAGCCTGCAACTGGGTCAACGTGTTGCCGATCACGTCGTTGCGATCAAAGGTGGGGTCCGTATCGATCAGCGGGTCCATGTTGAGGATAGGTGTCAGATCAGCGCCCGGCACGACGTTGGTCGGCAGGATGATGCAATCGTAGGATTCCGCCAGAGTTGCCAGATCAGTGCTATTGGTAGTTTCGAGTACCACCGCGCCCACCTGTGGATCAGCCGCGACGAAGTCGGCGATCAGTTGATCCCATTCGGCCTGGTTCGGTAGCTGGGTCCGACCACTCCGATAGCCAAACCCGGTGTTGAGCGCGCAGGTGAGAACGGTTTCGCCGCCTTGCACGGTCGGAGCGCCGGTTGCGGGCGGCGTGATCGCGAGATACACGTTGCCATAGCGCGCTTGCGCCGTCTGCACATCTGCTACGGCCTGCGCCTCGGCGGTTTGCAACGCACTTCGTGCATCCACGCCCGCGTTCATCTCGTTCACCGCAGTGCTGAGATACCCGGTATAGCGCAGTTCAGCCACCGGCAGGCCAAACGCCAACGCCTGATCGATGGTCGGCTGAATCGTGTCGGGAATGTTCAGATTGCCCGCAAACCCGCCGCCAAACCCGCCACCGCCGCCATCATTGTCATTAGCCTGGAGGCCAGTTCCCATCATACTGTACCGTGCCGGGGCGACGCTGAAAGTGTTCGACGCGATTTCAGGGCGCAAAGTCAGAAACTTCGCCAGTTCGTAGGCCAGTTCGGGATACTGCGTGCCCGCGCTGACAGCGAACGCCTGCACGTTTAGCCCGGCGACGCCGCCCGGCAGCAGCGCAGCGTAACGCACGGTCGCGGCGTCTTCTTGACCGGGACGCAGACGCTCGCCGTAACCCAGCACGCCCTCGACCCGCAGCGGAATATCGTCGCCACCGCCACCGCTGCCACCCTGAGAGATTGCTACGCCCTCTTGTGTGATGTCGTACCATGTGGTCAGATTTGCTTCCAACGCAGGATCGGTGAAGCTCGGTTGGTTGGGCATGGTGGTGGGGTCGTACATGCCCACACTTGCCAGCGAACGCAGAAACACATCCAGGTTATTGCCGCCCGAATTGACGGTGAAGCCCGGTGTCGCGACCGTGCCATCCGCGTTGTACGTGGTCAGCAGGCGCGCGGCATTAGCGAAATCGTCCATCGTCCAACGGTCGGTGGGATACGCAAGCCCCACTGCATCAAAAGCCGCTGGATCGTAGGTCACGATAATGGCGTCCACCGACAGCGGCAGCGCCCACAGCCCGTTATCCCACTGGTACGACTGCCACGCGGCGGGGATGAAATCGGCACTGTCCATCGCGGGATCGCTCTGTGCCAACGGCATCAGGTCCAGGAAATACCCGGCGAGCGTGTCTTCCACCATGAGCATCGCCGGATCGACATACCCCACGTCCGCCGTGTTGACCAGTTCTTCGGTTGCGTCGAGATGATCCTCAACTGGGGTCGCGCCGCCGCCGTAGAAGCCAAATGTGTTTTGCGAAAACAATGGAATCACATCCACGCCATACTGCGCTTCAAACTGCGCTAGCATGTCGGGCGTGACCAGGTTTTCCCAGAACATAGGCAGGCTGACCACCAGCGGTGTGCCGCTCTGTGCAACCGCCTGCGTGACGGCGCTGGACGGAAATGTGCCCAGCATAAGCGTAACGGTGATGATGATCACCAGCGTTTTCGTAAGCCATTGTCGCATGTGCCAAAAGCCTCCTGTGCGAACATTAACGAGTCATGTCTGAGGATCGCGTAGCGGCATTACACTGCACTTACAACGACCTTACAGTCCTGTAATGCGCTGTTTTTGAGGGGCAATCGCGTGTGCAGGAATGCGCACAACACAATTCAATGCGCCGTTGTGCATATCACTTGGGGTCAAAGATCATGGTAGGGCGATTGGAGGGATACTGTTACAATGAGGGCGCTTGTTTGCAACACGGTCGGGAAACATTCCAAAGGATAACCACACACCATGATCGAAGCGGTGGTATTTGATATGGACGGGCTGCTGGTCGATTCCGAGCCGCTGTGGGATCGGGCGCGCATTGGGGCGTTTGGTGCGGAGCGTCTGCGCTGGACCAACGAGGACCAACTGAAGATAATGGGCACGAGCGCGCAGGGTTGGGGCGAGTATTTGGCCGCACGCCTGAACCATGAGTTCACGGTCAAAGAAATCATCGAGCGCGTGGTGCAGCAAATGGAGACGTTTTACCGCGAGAACGTGCCCCAGATGCCCGGTGCAGACGCGGCACTGCGGCAGCTTCAGGGATGCTATCCGTTGGGACTGGCGTCGGGATCGTCCTACCGGCTGATCCACGCCGTGTTGGATGGTGCGGGCTGGACCGATGTGTTTCAGG
>CBEVZO010000110.1:0-8554 GCA_965554365.1 uncultured Anaerolineae bacterium | reverse complement strand
TAGAAGTGATTGCGTTCGTAGGCCAACCCCGCGCTGAGCGTGGTTTCCAGCGCCATGTTCACCGCGTCTTTCGCAAGCCGGACCGCGACGGGCGCGCGCCCTGCGATGTCACTTGCCATCGTGACGGCTTCCGCGACCAGATCGTCGGCGGGCACAACGCGATTCACCAACCCAAACTGAGCGGCTTCTTCGGCGGACAGGCGGCGATCCATGAGGACCATTTCCATCGCCAGCGCCTTGCCGACTGTGCGCGCGAGGCGTTGCGTACCGCCCGCGCCGGGGATGACGCCCAGGCTAATTTCTGGCTGCCCAAAGATAGCAGTATCCGAGGCGATGATCATGTCGCAGGCCAATGCTAGCTCACAGCCGCCGCCCAACGCATACCCGCTCACCGCCGCGATCACGGGTTTTTTGATGCCCCGCAGCCGTTCCCACCGTGCGATGAATTCCTTCTGCATCATTTCTGCTGTTGTAGCCTCGGCCATTTCTTTGATGTCGGCTCCTGCTGCGAACGCCTTTTTGCTGCCGGTGATGATCATGCAGCGGATCGTGCCGTCACCGTCCATTACTTCCAGCGCCGTCATGAGTTCGTCCATCAACGGGCCAGTGAGAGCATTGTACGCGCGTGGTTGGTTCAACTGGACCAACCCAACACCGTCTGCCGGGGTTTCGACTACAATATGTTCGTAAGCCATAGGTGTTCTGTCTCCTGAATAACATAATTCGTAAAAAGTAAACTGTACAGCGCATTATACCAACGTGTGCGCGGGGGAAACACAATGCCCACTTCTGCAATCAGAAACGGGCATCGCTACGCGAGGCATGTTGGTTTTGCGCTAGAGCGAGATCATGCGCCGCGCGACGCGCAGAGTTGTGCCGAAGTTGGGCAGGTATTCCGCGAGGTTAGCGTAACGGCCTTGTGCGTGTTCGCCCAAATAGCGTTTGAGGACGTTCACCACGCCCGGCAGAATTTTCAGCCCGTTGACCTTGTGCTCCATCAGGATGTAGGCTTTTGCCTCTTTTTGTCCGATTACCTCTTCCAGGAACAGCGCGACCGACCCCGCGACAAACAGCGCCGTAAACTGGTCGCCCCAGGTCGGGTGCTTTTCTTTGAACGCAGCGCTTACCGGCAGCGGTTTGGAGGTGGTAGGCGCAATCTCGGCGGCGTTCTGGCGTAGATATGTCACCATCAGCAGCCGGGCGTATTGTGACAACGCGCCGCGTATGATGTGCGCCGCGTCTTCGTCAAACGGCCAGGGTTCGTTGTCGCCCCAGGCGATGCGCGGCGGCACGAGGCAGAACAACGTATCGTCCAGCCGTACTCCAACTTCCATATCACTCGGATAGGAAACGTTGGGCATCAACAACAGCGTTTCGTTGACGGGGCCGATAAATGGCTCGAAATAACTGCGGAAATCAACCTCTGCGATGATTTTTTGTGTTTGCTCTTGGGCGCGCTGCCAGATTTCGGCTTCCTCGCTCCACCAGGCCGCGAGTTGAGTCCGGTCGAAAAAGTCGCGTAGTTGTTCGGCCCAGTTTACGGGAGCCCAGGGCATAGGGGCGGTGAGTTCCATGTCCGGCCAGGTGAGGTTCAGCGCATACGTATAGACCGCTGCTAGCGGTGTGCCCTGGTCCAGCAGCGTTTGTAGCGCGTGAACAGCCTCATGTTTGACGTAGTCTTGAATATGTTCACCTGTCTTGCGGGCGTGAACGTGTGCGCGGTGGCGTTTGAAGTTCTGCTCTTTATCCGGCCAGTTGGTCAAGGTCAGCACGGCTGACATCAGGCGGGCGCGGTTGTCGATTACGATTTTTACTGGCTGTACGGTCATGTGTCACCTGAATACGCTGCGCGCGGATCACGCTGATGTGGTCCTGTGCAGTGCGTTGAATAGGAGTATTCTACAGCACACGTTGTGCGGATTCAACCAACAGATGCCAAATACACCCTCTGTAGTGGCTACTTTGTGTCTGTTGGTCTCTCCAAAAACAACAAGAGCAGTGCCGCGGCGCTGCCCTTGCTCATGTGTCAACTCAGGTGTGACTGGATTGCAGGATCAAGCTAGGCAATCGTCACATCGTCGTTGAGATACACGTCCTGAATGGCGTTGAGGATTTCGACACCCTCGTCCATCGGGCGCTGGAAGGCTTTGCGACCGCTGATCAGACCCATGCCGCCCGCACGCTTGTTGATCACTGCCGTGCGTACGGCCTGCGCCAAATCGTCATCGCCCTCCGACGCACCGCCGCTGTTGATCACGCCCACGCGGCCCATGTAGGAGTTGATGACCTGGTAGCGGGTGAGGTCAATCGGGTGATCCGAGGACAACTCGGTGTACATCTTGGGGTGCGACTTGGCGAAGTTGATTGCCGTGAACCCGCCGTTGTTTTCCGGCAGCTTCTGCTTCACGATGTCGGCCTGGATTGTCGCGCCCAGGTGAATCGCCTGGCTGGTGGTGTCTGCCGCGACATGGTAATCTGTGCCTGCGTGCTTGAAGGCTGGGTTACGGGCGTAGCACCACAGGATCGTCGCCATACCGAGTTCGTGCGCGGACTTGAAGGCTTTGCTTACTTCGACAATCTGGCGGCTGGATTCGGGCGCACCGAAGTAGATCGTCGCGCCGACCGCGACTGCACCCATGTCATACGCCTGTTGAATCTGGGCGAAGAAGATCTGATCCCACTTGTTGGGATAGGTCATCAGTTCGTTGTGGTTGAACTTGAGGACGAACGGAATGCGGTGCGCGTACTTGCGCGCCACTGCGCCTAACACACCCAGCGTCGAGGCGACGGCGTTGCAGCCACCCTCGATTGCCAGTTCCACGATCTGTGCCGGGTCGAAGTAAATCGGGTTCGGAGCGAACGACGCACCAGCGGTGTGTTCAATGCCCTGATCCACCGGCAGGATCGAGAGGTAGCCCGTGCCACCCAGACGGCCATTGTCGAACAACTGCTGCAAGGAACGCAACACAGGGATCGGGCGATCGGATGCTGTGAACACATCGTCAACAAATGTAGGGCTGGGCAGATACAGTTGGTCTGCGCTGACGGTTTTGCACTGGTGACCGAGCAAGTACTCGGCATCATCGCCCAGCAGTGCTTCGATTTTCTTGATATCCATAGTCATTTTGTAGCTCTCTTTCTGAACTGAATCATGCGTCGAGGGATCAACAAGACTATAATCCCTCATTCAGTGGCGAATCAAAACGGTCATTTATCACCGTTCAAGAGGTCAACCGACACTCCAGACATTAATCGGGAGGAATCATAACACGCAATGCAGGAGGCGCAAGCGTTTGGAGGAAGATTTGTGCAGATTGGATACTGTTGAATTCCCTAACGCACCAGGGACCTACGTCCTTTGGCTGCGCATCGACGCGCCGCTGACGCTACAGGTCGGGCGGTTGGGCACATTTGAGTGGTCGTCAGGGGTGTATGCGTATGTGGGCAGCGCGCACGGGCCGGGCGGTCTGCGGGCACGGCTGCGGCGACATCTACGCACCGAAAAAACACGCCACTGGCATATTGACGCACTGACGACGGCTGCGCCTGTAATAGCGGTGTGGTTCATGGCAGCACCGGAGCGTCTGGAATGCCGCTGGGCGGCACAGATTGCTGCGCGGGATGCGACACACGCGCCGGTGGTGGGCTTTGGATCATCGGATTGCGCGTGCGAGACGCATCTATTTGGTGTGCCGGTGGATCAACTGCGTGCGCTGTGGGACGTACTCGATCAGCCCACAACAGTGGCGCACGATCCCGATTTTACATTTTCGGGGTGACACGAAACACGATATCTTTGCCAAGCATCATGCGCGTTTGAGCGTGCAAAACCGGCAGCGCCACGCCGATCACGGTCAGGACGGCGAGCAGTGGCACACTGAGCAGTTCGAGTACTGTGTCGCGTCGTGTGTGTGTGTGTGGGCGCGGGGGACGCAAACGCCGGTCCAACCACCAACACCAGATCGTCAACACCGATATGACCAGGATTGATGCCTGGAATAGCAGCACGGGCGCGCTGGTGAGATGCTGCCGCACGGTGTCGGGATGGAATAGGAGCGGTAATTGCGCGCCGAGGAACAGCACAATCCAGCCCGCGCCAGCGAGCAGGTTATCGTGCGCCACACGCAGTAGCAAGCCCCAGGTGCGCGTGCGCGGTATGTGCGGGTGTTGGGCCATCTGCGCGAGTGTGTAGCCGATCTCTTTTGCGCCCCAGGCATGGCGGAAGGTTTGGCGATAGCGTTCGCGCAGCGCGTCCCGTAGTGTGCCCGTGCCAGTGGCTTGCGTGTGAAAGGGCAGATAGACCTGCTGGAGTCGCTGCTCACCGCTACGCGCAAAATACGACTTGATAAACATATGCCACTCGTCCGCGATTACGGCACCATCCCACGCCCCCGTTTCATCCAGCAGACGCAGACTCAGCGCATACGAGGACATGGGCAGCGCCCGCCACCAGGGAGCTGCCAGATATGCCAGTTCCCACGCTGACGCATAGGCGTGCAGAATGCGCAGCAGCGGATGTGTCTGCCACACATTTGCGTGATAGCGGATCGGCGCTTGCCAGTAGGTGTGGTAGCGCTTGGGATCAGTGGCGAATAGCACGGTCAGGCTCGCGAAGTACTGCGGATGCCACAGCGTATCCGCGTCCATCGCGGTGACGAGGACATGGGCAGGATCGTATCCCTTCTCATCGATCAACCGGCGGCGTGCTTCACGCAGTGCCCACGCTAGATTCGCAGATTTGCACTGCCGTTCGCCGGGCAGATTGGGTGGGTGTAATGTGACCCAGACGTGCGCGAAGCGGTCTGCGTATGCATTTCGAAGCTGCGCACCTTTGATTTGTGCGTCGGATTCCGCAGCTTCCATTGCCAACACAACGGTGATTTGCGTGAGTGCATGATCCTGTGCAGCCAGCGCGTCTAAGGTACGGCGCAGCAGCGTGATGTTCTCGCCGTAGCTGGGGATGATTACGAGGTGCTGTACTGCATCCAGCGGTAGACTGTGCTGATCTTGCCGTTGGGTGTACTCCGCGTGCCAATCGATGTGTTCCCATTGTCTGATCTGCCACAAGCCATGTTGCACCGCGACCGCTGCAAAACCAAACCGTATTGCCGTATAACACGCCAGCAGTGCTACGCCTGCCAACACCAGCAGTGGGGTATGCATAGCTCCTGCGATGATGGCGATCAAGGCCAGCCACGCAAGTCCGCCGGGCAGCGCATCGCGCAGACGTGTGACAACAGTGCGGCTTGCGGTAGTATGGGAGGTTGTGGTACCGTTTCCAAACGATGAGTACATACACCGCTTACCTGTGCCAAAATGGGCGATCAGGATACCAGACAACGCATAAACTGGCTATGTTAGGTTGCAATCTGGTTTGAGTTATGGCGTATGTGTTGGTGTAAGTGCAAAAATCTTGTAAAATACTTGTAAAGAACTTGTAAATGTAGCTGGGTGAGTTTACATATGGCAATCAAAGTATTAATTGTCGAAGACGATGTTGAAATGAATCGTTTGCTGGAACTGGACCTCAAGCGTCACGGGTACGAGGTCACGACAGCAGTGAATGGTCTGGATGGGCTGCGCATGTTCCATGAGGTGCGCCCAAATCTGGTGGTGCTGGATGTGGCGCTGCCTGGTATGGATGGCATGACGGTGTGCCAGCGCATCCGCGAACTGTCTAACGTGCCGATCCTGATGATGACCGCGCACGCTGTCACCGAGGAGGAAATGGCCGAGGGGCTGAATCTGGGCGCGGATGAGTACATGATCAAGCCGCTGCGCAACCTCGAATTCCATGCGCGAATCAATGCGCTGATGCGGCGAGCGCAGTTGAGCGATGAAGACGGTGGGCAAAACGCACGCTATGTCGATGACTACCTGTTGGTGGATATTGACGCGCGGCGCGTGACGGTGGACGACGAGGAAGTGCGTCTCACGCCGACTGAATTCAAACTGCTGGCGACGTTTGTGCGGCACAAGGGACAGGTGCTTACCTTCCAACAGTTGTTGGAGCAGGTGTGGGGCTATGAGTACCACAACGAGCATCACTACCCGCGCATTTATGTGTCGCATCTGCGCCGCAAGATCGAAGAAGACCCCAAGAATCCCGTGTACATCCAGAACGAGTACGGGGTCGGCTATCGCTTCGTCGGCAAATAGCTGAGCAAGTAGCTGAGATGGTTGCCGCGTCAGAATGACCAGAGTAAAAACACCAGATCGCTCGTTCTTATGCGGGCAATCTGGTGTTGTGTTTTCTACGCGCTGAATCAGACCTGATCAGCCCAATACTACTTCTTGATGCCCTTCAAGCCTTTAGCGGCGGCGTGATCCAGCAGACCGGTCTTGTAGCTGAACACGGTTCTGCGTTTTTCGGCGTGCGCTTTTTCCGCTAACTGGACTAATTCGTCTACCACGTCAGCGGGCGTCATCGTGTCTTCTTGCCACAGGTAAAACGACATCGAACCGGGTATCGTGTTGATTTCGTTCAGAAAGACCTCGCCCGTTTCTTCGCGCACCAGGAAGTCCACGCGGGCCGTGCCGCGTCCATCAACGGCCTGGAACGCCTGCACCGCCAGTGCCTTGATACGCTCCGTCAGTTCGTCGCCAATCGGCGCGGGGATTTTGCGCTCAGCGCCCTTCATCCCGGCTGCGCCTTCGCTGCGCATATACTTTTCCTCGTAGGTCAGGAATTCCTGCCAGGTGATTGGTTGTTCCAGCACGGAAGTGCGTATTTCGTGATTGCCCAGCACTGCGCAGTTGATCTCAATCGCGCCTGTGGCCCCGGCTTCGATCAAAATTCGGCGGTCGAAGTTGGCGGCGATGTTGATGTAATTGCGGGCTTCGTCAGCGTTGGTGGCACGCGCGACCCCGATGCTGGACCCTAGCGACGCCGGTTTGACGAACACTGGATACCCTAGGTCGCGTTCGATGCGGCCAATGATATCATCCGGCGCGCTGACCCACTCACGGCGTGCGAACGCGACGTGTTTGATTACCGGGATACCGGCCTGTGTCAGCACCGTTTTGAGCATGATCTTGTCGCGCGTGATCGCGGACGCCATCACCCCTGCGCCCACATACGGAATACCGGCCAGCTCGCACAGGCCTTGCAGTGTGCCGTCTTCGCCATGTGTGCCATGCACCACCGGGAATACGACATCCAGGCGGATGAGTTTGCTGCGCCCGAATAGTCCGCTGACCGGAGAAGCGATCAAGCCGTGATGCTGTGTCGCGGGCGACAGCACGACTTCCTTCATACCCATCATTTCCTCGATGTTTTCGGCTTTGAAGGTTTTCAGGTCGCGCAGTCCTGGCCCGGTGAGCCAGTGTCCCTCGCGTGTGATGTAGATCGGCACAATGTCATATTTTGATGGGCGCAGTGCTTGCATAACCTGCTGCGCGGTGACAATGGATACATCGTGTTCCACCGTGCGGCTGCCAAAAACAACGCCAACTGTCTTTGTCATGATAGTTTTTCCTCATGTGTGGTGCGGTTGCGGCCAGACGAGACCTTAGATGTAGGTGTCCGGCAGATCGTTCAGGAATAGTACGGTGTCGCCGGACGTGAGTGCGCTGCGGAACCAGGCAATAGCTTCGTCCCGCGTGTCGAACACAAACAGGTGATCCGGGTCAAAGCCTGCGTCTTCCAGGCCCCGTTGAATCGGCTGCGTTTGTTCAATGCCCACCAGGACAATATCAGTACAGACCTGTGCGGCATGGCTCCCTAGCTTAGTGTTTTCTTCGTCGTGCAGCGGGCCTAACTCGACAATGCCGGGCGTGATTAGTACGCGCCGACCGTGTGTGTGCAGTGCGAGTACGTCCAGCACGTTATGCGCGCCGACCGGGTTTGCGCTGTAGGCGTCGTCGATCACGGTGATGCCGCCGGGTAGCACTTTCCGTTGCAGCCGGTGTTCTGCGGGTTCCAAACTCGCGACGCGCACGGCGATCTCGGTCAGGGACATTTGAAGATGGCGCGCGACGGCGGTGGCGAGCAGGATGTTGGTCACGTTGTGTATCCCGATCAACCCGGTGCTGAAATGCGTTTCTTCTTCGAACAGCGTATCGACCATGTCGAATTCCAGGCCATCGACGGTGTGTTTGATATTGCGCGCCAAAAACCTCAGTTGGGTGGCATGATCAGCGTTTTCCCACGATACAGCGATGCAGGTATCGGGGTAGCCTTTCTCATACATCGTGCGTACGTCGTGGTTGTCCCAGTTGAACACGCCGACACCATCTTGCGGCAGCGCCGCGATGATTTCGTATTTTGCCCGCGCAGTGGTTTCAAGACTGCCGAAACGTTCGAGATGTTGCGGTCCCACTGCGATCGCGATGCTGATCTGTGGCTGGGTCAACGCGCAAATCTCCTTGATTTCGCCCTCGATATACGCACCCATTTCGACGATGAAATAGTCGTATTGTGCGCCGTCCGCGAGTTCCTTGTTGATCACGATGCAGACGCCCATCAGCGTATTGTAGCTTTTGGGTGTTGCCAGCACGCTGTACCGTCCGCGCAGGATGTGGGCGAGGAATTCTTTGGTGCTGGTTTTGCCAT
>CBEVZO010000109.1:0-8560 GCA_965554365.1 uncultured Anaerolineae bacterium | reverse complement strand
GACGTGTGAGGAACGCGAACAGTTCCGGCTTGGTGAGTGCGACGCGGAGGAGTAGAGGCGTATTGCCATACGCCCACTTTTGTCGCGTTATGCGTTCTGCGGGTTACACTGCCCGACGTTACCGGTCTACGCGCTTGATGCGTCCCTCGGTTTCGGGATACGAGATTGGGCTGTGCTGTTGAATATACTCGCGCACAATTTCGTCCAGATTGCGCCCGAAATCGTAGCCGGCGCTGGGGTTTTCGGCGAACATAGTGTAATCGTCGCCGCCCGCGAACAGGTAGCCGCTGGTCGCGATGGTGTAAACCTCGTCAGGATCGAGTACGTCGTAGTCGCCATCCTCGTTCAGCACTTCCACGCTAAGAATACGGCGGCCTACTTCACGCGTGCCGTCCCAGGTGAAGCGCATCCCGGAGACTTGCAAAAAGCGCCCGGTCCCGTCCGTCGCTTCGACGTGTGAGACGCTGTTTTCCAGCGCCGCGACCACGTCAGCCCCGCTGAGTTCGAAGATCACAAAGGTGTTGTTGAACGGCAAGACATTCAGCACGTCGCCCACCGTGACCTCGCCAGCCTCGATGCTCGCACGGATGCCCCCGCCGTTGACAACGGCGATCTGTGCGCCGGTGACGCTGCGCAGCGCGTCGGTAATCAGGTTGCCCATGTTGCATTCTGCATAGCGACACACCTCCTCCTCACCTACCAGGCGCATGTCAGTTTCGCCGATGACGTTGGTGAGGAAGTATGGCAGGGGGGCGCGCAACTCTTCGATCAGCGCCGCCATCTCTGGATCGTCGGCAATGTCGTCGGTCAGGAACAACGTGTCGCCGGCCCACTCCGTGACAACACCCGCCGCGTCAAACGTGACATCCAGGCGGCCCATCGCGCGGAGATAATACCAGGCTTGCACTACCAACACCGGCTCGCCGCTGGCGCTGGTGATTTCGCCGGGATACGGACCTTCAGCGTCTGGGTGCGGTGTGTTGGAGAGCAAGGTGTTGCTGTCACTGCCCACAATCACGTCGATACCTGAAAGCTGTGTTGCCAGATCGAGATCGTTGAAATAGCCGAGATGCGAGATGAGGATAATCTTGTTGACACCCGTAGCAATCAGTTCATCCGCTGCTGTCTGAACGACTGTGATGTAGTCAGTGTCAAACACCAGTCCCGGAATGGGGCGAATCCGCGAATCGCCCTGTGTTACGCCGATCATGCCGACGGTTTCGCCGTCAAATTCAACGGTAAGCGTGGGTTCGACAGCGCCGTCCAACTCTGGTGAGGCGCTGAAATCGACATTGGCGACTACCGCAGGAAAAGCCAATGATTCCAAAAACTCGGCCAGTTTTTCTGCCCCATGTGTAAATTCATAGCTGCCCAGCACCATCGCATCGTAACCGAGATGGTTCATGGTGCGGCCACTATCTTCCCCTTGATAATAACTGTGGAACATCGTGCCGGTGAAACGATCTCCCGCATCGAGCAGCAGCGAATACTCGGCTGCGGCGCGGATTTGCTGCACCAGCGTCGCCTGCCGCGCGATACCGCCATACTCATCACCGGGATCATAATGTGCATGAACATCGTTAGTGTGCATGATCGTCAGTGAAAAACCGTCGTCTTGCGCCTGGGCGGGCAGCAATACTATTACGGACATCACAAGCACGAACCAAATTAGCAGGTGTTTTCGCATCAGGGGGTATCCATTCAGTCTGTTATGTTCATCTGATTCTTCTAGTGTAGCTGGTGTAGGGATATCCACACAAGCGATTAGGCTAAAATGAGTTAACTTTTCGCTATAGAGCGTCGGGCCAGTTTGTGCTACACTCCCCGCAGAGTGCGCATTGGCGTGCCATTCATGGTTGACGGGAGTATGGGGTGACATTTATGCGCATTCCGACCGTGAATCCGGTCGTGATCTTTCAGCCAGTACTCGATGAGGCCGTGCTGGTCAACCCTGATACGGCTGATTCGCTGGTCCTCAACAGCACGGGGATATTGGTGTGGCAGCACATTGATGGGCAGCGCACCATAGACGAACTCGTACAGGTAATCGCCACATATTTTGACAATCCACCGGACAGCATCAACGCGGATATCATGGAACTGCTCGATACATTGGCCGCCGAAGAGTTTATCGGCTATAACAACTCCGCACCAGCCGCGTCCGCTTCGTAATACCCTCTATGCGTGCGGTTAACGCTCCGCCAATGCGGTGATCAGCCAGGCATGTGCCTCAATCAAGCGTTCGATTAACTGTGTGTCGGCAGCAGCATCGGGTGTCGGCAGCGGATCGCAGGCAGCGGTGGTGATCCACGCGGCGAAGTTAGCATGAGGTAATGCGCCCTCCGCGACGGCTACGATGCGTTCGAGCGCGTCAGCCGCTTCCCACGTCACCCGGCGACCGTTGACTTCCAGCAGCATCAACGCCGCGATAGTTGCCGTGCGTTTGTTGCCATCCGCAAATGGATGGTTGCGCGCGATGCCATACAGCAGCACCGCCGCTTTTTCCGTCAACGTAGGATATGCATCGTCTCCGAACGCTGTCACTTGAGGTTGTCCCACTGCCGAGGCCAGCAGCTCTGGATCGCGGACGTTGTGCAACCCCGCGAGATGGTCACGTACAAGAGTGTCGCGCGTGAGGCGGTCATTGATATAGGCGACTTCGTCAAACGTGAGAAAACGCACGTCGTCAACCGTCATGTGGCAGCTTCCTCAGTATGATCGGCGAGCCAGGCTGCGACTGCCGGAACGTCGTGTTGGTTTTGCGCGATTTCCAGCACGAATTGCTGCGCGGCGGCGGCGTCCCAGGTGGGGCGCAAACCGTTGAGCGTTAAGAAGCGCACCGTCGCCTGTGTCGCCGTGCGTTTGTTGCCATCAAAAAACAGATGATGCGCAGTCAACGCGTGTAGCAGCGCCGCCGCTTTGTCGATCAGCGTGGGATACGCATCCTGTCCAAATGCGCTTTGTGCGGGACGTTTGGCAGCGACTCCCAGCAGGTGACGGTCACGGATTTTAGGCTCGCGGCCCAGGACTTGCTCTGCAATTTCGTAGATGTCTGCCGGGGTGAGATAACGGATGTCGCGGTCGGTCATGAAATAGGTAACTCGCTCCACTGTCAGTTGTCATCACGATACGCCAGATTTGAGCATTTGGGAAGGGCGAATCAACACATGTTTACCTCACCCCCGGCCCCCTCTCCACACAGCGGACGGGGAGTTGCATAGCAGAACAACGTCTTTGTGTACTACGTGTTGTTCTTGGATGGGCACCAGGGTTATGGCTCAATGGCGCGGCGCAGATCAGCCGCCAACGCGCGCACCGCGTCTACACTATCCGCTGCCGCTTTGACCAACGCACTACCCACGATGAAACCATCCATCAGATCGCTGGCTTGCCGTGCCTGCGCCGGTTGGCTGATGCCGAAGCCCAACACCAGCGGGACACTGGCTTGCGCACGGACCCGCCCGACAAAATCCGTGAGGTCGGGCGGAAGTTCGGTGCGCGCCCCAGTGACGCCCGTCACCGACACAATGTAGATAAAGCCGCTGGCCTGCTGCGCGACTAACGCGATCCGGTCGGCGGTGCTGGTCGGCGCGAGGAAAAACACCAGCGCCAACCCCTCGCGCGCGCACGCCGCACTGAGCAACGCCGCTTCGTCCGGGGGCAGATCAGGGATCACGATCCCCTGCGCCCCCGCCGCTTTGGCGTCAGCGGCGAATTGCTCCGTGCCATACGCCAACACAGGATTGAGGTAGCCCATCAGCAGCATGGGCTGCTGCACGTCGCGCGCCCGCAGATCGCGCACTGCCTGGATGCAGCGCCGTGTGGTAATCCCTTGTTCCAACGCGACCTGTGTCGCGGCCTGGATCGTGGGGCCGTCCGCTAACGGATCGCTGAACGGCATCCCGATCTCGAAGCCATCCACGCCGACCTCAGCCATCGCGCTGATTGCGTCAAGTGAGGCGTCGTAGGTCGGGTAGCCAATCGGGAAGTAGGGCATAAACGCGGCGCGACCTGCTTGCTTCGCACGCGCGAACATCGTGGCGAGCATCTCCACGCCGGTCTGGATCGTTGTGTCGGTCATGCGTCACCCTCCAATGCGTTGATCACGGTGTCCAGGTCTTTGTCGCCGCGCCCGGAGAGATTGATCAGAATGATCGCGTCTTGGGGCATGTGCGGCGCGCGCTTGATCGCTTCCGCGACAGCGTGCGCGCTTTCCAGCGCGGGGATGATGCCCTCGTACTCGCTGAGTATCTGAAACGCGGCGAGCGCCTCATCGTCATTAGCGACCGTGTAAAAAGCACGCTCCAGGCTGCGCAGGTAGGAGTGTTCCGGCCCGACAGACGCGTAATCCAGCCCCGCCGAGATGCTGTGCGTGTGGCGAATCTGCCCGTCAGTATCTTGCAGCACAAACGAGCGTGTGCCGTGTAACACGCCGGGACGCGATATCTCCGGATCGGCAAAGCGCGCGGCGTGTTCGCCGCTGTCGATACCCCGTCCACCTGCCTCCACGCCAATTAGATCAACATCGTCAGCATCGCGGTAAGCGTGGAACAACCCAATTGCGTTGCTGCCGCCGCCCACACACGCGATGCACACATCCGGCTGCCGCCCGACCTGCGTTTCCATCTGCGCCCGCGCTTCGATCCCGATCACGCTCTGGAATTCGCGCACGATCAACGGGTAGGGGTGCGGCCCCAGCGCGGAGCCAAGCAAATAGTGCGTGTTGCGCACATTCGTCACCCAGTCGCGGATCGCTTCGTTGATCGCGTCTTTCAGCGTCTTACTGCCGCTTTCGACGGGGATCACATCCCCACCGAGCAGCTTCATGCGAAAGACGTTCGGACGCTGCCGCGCCATATCCACGCTGCCCATGTAGACGTGACATTCCAGCCCCAGCAGCGCACACGCTGTTGCGGTCGCCACGCCGTGCTGACCCGCGCCGGTTTCCGCAACGATGCGCCGCTTACCCATGCGCACCGCTAGTAGCGCCTGCCCCAGCGCGTTGTTGATCTTGTGTGCGCCGGTGTGCGCCAAATCTTCGCGCTTGAGGTAAATCTGCGCGCCGCCGAGATGTTCGCTCAATCGCTTGGCATAGGAGATCGGTGTGGGGCGGCCCGTGTAAGTCGCTTGCAGGTCCGCGAACTGCTTTACAAACGCCGGATCAGCCTGCGCTGTGTTGAACGCAGCGGTCAGTTCATCTAATGCGGGGATGATCGTCTCCGGCACAAAACGACCGCCGTATTCGCCGTAATAGCCGCGTGCGTCGGGGACGGCGGCGGCCTCCACAGAATTTGCTGCCTTGTGTTGTGTCATGTTCCTACCACCTTACTGCGTCGTTCCATCAACACACGTCGCGCCATACACCGTTCAATTGTCCCAGGCACTCGCGATAGCCTACTGCACGAAAACCGCACGCCGCGTGCAGCGCAATGCTGGCGATGTTTTCAGGGAACATACCCGCTTGCAACGTCCATAGTCCGGCCTGTTCGGATGCATCGACCAACGCGTTCAACAGCCGTTTGCCGACGCTGCGCCCGCGTGCTTCCGCCGCTACATACACGCTGATCTCTGCCACGCCCGCATACACGCAGCGCTCGGAGACCGGCGTTAGCGCCGCCCAGCCAAGAATACGTTCGCCGTCGCGCATAACCAGGCGGCAGTCAGGCAAGTGTGCGGTGTCCCATTCTTCCCACGAGGGCACAGTCGTTTCAAAGGTCGCGTTGCCGGTGGCAAGCCCCTGTGCGTAAATTGCAGCGACCGCGTCCCAATCAGCGGGCTGCATTGGCTCAATAATCATGCTTGCACCTCCTGACGCACCGCCGCGATAAACGCTCGCACGCGCGCTGCATCTTTGATGCCCGGCTGACCCGCTTCAACACCGCTGGCGACGTCCACCGCCCAGGGCTGGATCGCGCGCACTCGTTCCGCGACGTTTTCTGGGTTCAAACCACCCGCCAGCATCAAACGCGGGACGCGCTGTTTCACTGTGTGTGCCACATCCAGACTCGCTTGTTCGCCTGTACCGCCGTAAAGCTCTTTGTGATACGCGTCTACCAGCAGCGAAGGCAACCGTTCGTCTGATGCTGCATGAGGCAAAAATTCCTCGACCAACGCCGCCGCTTCCGCCGCGTCGCGGGGCCGCAGCGCCTTAATCGCGCGCCCATTGAGCGCCTGCACCACGTCAACGCCCTCGTCACCGCTGAGTTGGGCGGCGTCCAGCCCGGCGAGTTCCATGATCTGCACGAGTTCTGCCGCGCCCACATTGACGAACACGCCCACAATCACCGGGTATTGATCGCCCAATGCGGCGCGCAGCCTATCGGTGAGCGCGCGCGCATCTTTCGGTGTGATGGAACGTGGGCTGGGCGGGTAGAAGTTGAGGCCGAGCAAATCCGCGCCCGCTTCCGCGCACATGAGCGCGTTGTTCAACTGTGTCACGCCGCAAATCTTGATGCGCGTCATAGGTGTGCTCCTCGCGGCTGCGTGGCTAACTCATGCACGCGCGCGCCGATATCGTCCGCCTTGACCAGTGCTTCGCCGACCAGCACCGCGTGCGCGCCGACTGCGCCCATTTGCTGCACGTCCGCGCCGGTGAAGATACCGCTTTCCGCGACCAACAGCACATTATCGGGTACGGATTGTGCCAGCCGCGCGGCGGTTTCCAGACTGACGTCAAAGGTGCGCAGATCACGGTTGTTGATGCCGACCAGCGCCGGATTGATGCGCAGCGCACGGTCGAGTTCGGCCTCCGTGTGGACTTCCACCAACGCCGCCATGCCGAGATCTACCGCCAATGCGTGCAGATCGGTGAGTTGCGCGTCGCCCAACGCTACCACGATCAGCAGGATCGCGTCCGCGCCTGCCGCACGACCCTCGTAAACTTGATACGGGTCAATCACGAAGTCTTTACGCAACACGGGAATATTCACCGCCGCTCGTACTGCCGTGAGATAATCCAGCGCGCCCTGGAAAAAGCGCTCATCCGTCAGCACCGAGATCGCCGCTGCGCCGTTGTCGGCATACGTCGCGCCCAGTGCCACCGGATCAAACGGATCGATCAGCACGCCGCGCGAAGGCGACGCGTGTTTGACCTCGGCGATCAGCGCGACCGTGTCCCGGCGCAGGGCTGCGAGCATGTCACGCGGGGGCGGGACTTGTTCAATACGCGCTTGAAGCTCCGCCAACGGGAGCGTGATCTGTCGCGCGGCGACCTCGTCCACCTTGTGACTCAAGATTTTGTCAAGCACGGTGTCGGTGCGGACAAACTTACCCGGCATTGCCCAACTCCTGCGTATAGGCGATCAGCGTTTCCAGTTTTTCGAGCGCCTTACCGCTATCGATCACGTCACGCGCCTGGGCGATGCCGTCTTTGTAGTCTTCCGCCACACCTGCCGCCAGCAGCGCCGCACACGCGTTGAGCAGCACCACGTCGCGCTTGGCGCTGTTGACCTCGCCGCTCAAGACACCGCGTAGGATAGCTGCGTTTTCGTCCAACTCACCGCCCATCAGGTCCCAGATGTGCGCGGGGTGCAAATCAAGTTCCAGTGGATTAAGCGTGTAGTTACGTACCTCGCCGTTTGCCAGTTCGCTGACCTGGTTGGGGCCGGTAGTCGTCAACTCGTCCATATTGCCATAGCCACACACCACAATCGCGGCCTCCGCGCCCAACTCTCGCAGCACAAGCGCAATAAACTCGGTCAGGTCCGGCGCGAAGACGCCCATCAACTGTCGCTGTGCGCCTGCCGGATTAGTCAGCGGCCCCAGGAGATTGAAGATTGTGCGGACTTTCAACTGGCGACGCGCGCCCATCGCGTGTTTCATGGCGGGATGCAGCTTGGGCGCGAACAAGAACCCAATGCCAATCTCGTCCACGCACTGCCCGACCTGCTCCGGGGTCAGATCGAGATTGACGCCCAGGGCCGCAAGTACGTCCGCACTGCCGCATTTGCTGGTCGAGGCACGATTGCCGTGCTTGGCGATCTGCACGCCCGCACCTGCCGCCACAAACGCGACCGTTGTGCTGATGTTGAACGTGCCGGATTTGTCACCGCCCGTGCCGCAGGTGTCGAGCAGCGTGCCGTTGCCGCTGGTGGGAACGACCACCACGTTGGCACGCATGGCGCGCGCGCTGCCCAGAATCTCGGACTGCGTTTCGCCCTTCATACGCAGCCCCATCAAATACGCACCGATCTGGGCTTCAGTAGCCTCGCCGCGCATGATCTGGTTCATTACCGCTTCGGCTTCATTCGGACGAAGCTGCCCAAAGCGGCTGATAACGTCAATGGCTCGTTGGATGTCGATAGTCATGGTGGTTTTTGCGCTCCAGAGTCGCACAGATAACTAAAAATCTCCCCTTCATCATCAAGGACGAGAGAGGAGATTCCCGTGGTGCCACCCTGGTTAAGCCGCATTATCCTACAAACACAAAATCCACGCGGTGATGCAACGTGGATTCATACGCAGGACAAGCCAGCTTCACTCATTAAGGTACAACCGCCGCGTGCAACACGCGTGCTATACCCGTCACCCTGATAACGGTGGTGTCTCCGGCGCGGGCTAC
>CBEVZO010000108.1:0-8560 GCA_965554365.1 uncultured Anaerolineae bacterium | reverse complement strand
GTCATCAGTACACCAGCACACACGGCGGTGATTTTCCGGCGTGATCAGCGGCAGCAGCGTGCGCAGGTTTTGCGCGTTGGTTGCCTCACGGATGAAGATCGTCAGGCCCTTGCGCAGCTTCTCACGCGCTTCTTCGACTGTTGTGCATTCATGATCGCTCTGGATGCCCGCCGTGATGTAGGCATTCAACTGTTTGCCGGTCATCGCGGGACAGTGCCCATCCAGCACAAGGCCCTTGAAGGCGTCGATCTTCTCCAGCATGTCGGGATCACCCATCGCCACACCGGGGAAGTTCATCACCTCGGCCAGTCCCAATACCCAGGGATAATCGAGCAGTTCGCGCAGGTCTTCGGCAGCGAGAAACGCGCCCGACGTTTCCATGTGCGTGGCGGGCACACAACTCGACGCCATCACGTACATGCTGAGCAACCCGTATTTGGCGGATTCCGTCATGAAGCGAATGCCGTCCAAGCCATGTACATTGGCTAACTCATGCGGATCGGTGATCACCGTTGTCACACCGTGCGGCAGCACCGCCTGACTGAAATTCGGCGGCGTGCAAAGGCTGCTCTCGATATGTACATGCGCGTCGATCAAGCCGGGAGCCACATAGCGCCCTTCCAGATCAATGACTTTGGCGGCGGGATAGTCTTCGCCGACGCCAACGATATGCGTGCTTTTGATCGCGATGTTAGTCGTGTAGATTTCGCCCGTGAAAACGTTGATCACCTGCCCGTTGGTCAGCAGCAGGTCAGCGGGGCGCTCGCCGCGTGCGACTTCGAGCCGTTCACGTAATTTCATACGATTCCCTCGCTCCCCAAATGTAGATAGTTAATCGCAATATTATAGCTCACTCCCGCACCGCGCACATCACTACCAATACAAAAAGGGGCGCATCATCATGCACCCCCGTGATATGTAGTTCAGTCCTGTACGCGACGCTATTCGTAGCGCAGCACGTTGAGCGGCTTCTCGCCGGACGCGCCCCACGCGGTCACGATGGCTGCACCCAACGCGATCAGGATACAGAGACCCATCAACTCCAACGCCACGAGATAGGGTATTGAGTTGCCCAACTCCCCGCCGAACGCGTTGACCATCATGTACAATAAGCCGATCCCGCCGAGTCCGACGCCGATTAACCCGCCGATCAGCCCCATCAGGCCGTATTCGAGCAACAGCATCCCCAGCACGCGCTCACGTTGCAGACCGACCGCCTTCATGATCGCGATCTCGCGCCGCCGTTCGAGCGTGGAGAGCGCCACCGAGTTGGCGATCACAATGCCGCCCACGACCAGCGCCAACGTCGCCACCAGGATCGGGAACGACGTGAAGCGGTCGATCACGCTGGTGATCAGATCGTTGAGCATCTTCGTTTCGAGGACAAACACGCCCGGAATTTGGTTCATTTCCTGGCGTAGTGCCCGAATCTGCCCCTCATCGATTTCGACAATCGCATTCAGCATATCCGGGGTCAGACCTGCCCCGTCGAAGGCGGCTTTGGGCGCGTAGTTCGGCGACCCGAAGTTCATATCGATCTGCCCGCCGGTGTAGTCCACCAGGCCGATGATCTCGAACGTGATCAGTGTCTCCTCGCCCGTGCCAAACCCGAACGCATTTTCCTCGGTGACGCGATAAGTCACTAAGTCGCCTGCGTCGATTCCAGCATCAACCGTGCCCACATAACCTGCCAGCACCAGTGGCGGGTATACGCCCGTTTCTGCATCCCAGGGGCCTACATCCTCAGCGGTAAGTTGCCGCCCTGCGTAGAATTCTTGATCAGGCAGGTTCGCTCCAACACCGCGTCCCGCGATACTCTGGAGTGACCAACGTAGTTGATCCACCTCGAACTCGTCATCCAGACGCGCCGCAAGCTGATCGAATTCCAGTGTGCGTTCGGCGCTCGTGTCGTAGACTTCGACCATTTCGACCTCGTACACCGCTAGCGAGGTATAGCTTTCCACGCCTTCCAACTCGTCCAGCGTGGTGTTGACGCGATCCAGTGTTCCCTGGCCGCCCGCGGCGAAGATGATCACATTACCACCGACTTCGTTTTCAAGCAGGTCCTCAAATATTTGGGTGACCGCCGTCGCCAGCATGGTGATCACGCTTAGTGTGAACACGCCGATCACCAGCGCCAGCAGCGTTGAGGCGTTGCGCCCTTTCGTTGCCAGCATCGAGCGCATGGCGATACGCAGATCCACAATCGCCAACCACTGAATCACGCGACCCAGCAGCCAGAACGGCAGCATGCTCACGAGTAAAGCGGCGTTTAGGACCCATACGGGCAGCGCTGCAAGGTACATCACACCTGTGATCAGCAGACGCACCGGCGTGAAACGCACGAACGCGGGCACATCCTCAGATGCGAGCGCGCGGCGCGCGTTACCCAACGTTTTTGGCGTGACAAGCCACAGACTCGCGATCTGTCCGCCGCCAACCGACCAGATCAGCAGCCACAGCAGCACATACAGAATGCCAACAGTGATGAACGTGCTAAACAGCACCAGAAGTGCCGGAACAGCGGTCCCGAACAACTGCCCCAGGATCGGCAAGCCTGGAATCAGCACCAGCCAGCGTATGATGCGCAACCACAGTTTACCGCGCGTCCACTCGGCAAAGATGCCGCCGAACAGCAGCGCCAGCCCCACGAGCAGCCCCAGCAGGCCGCCTACGCCCGCTGCCGCTGCCTTGAACATATCGTCGGAGAACAAACCGCCGATCAACGGCTGTGCTACTAGCGAGATCGACACCATCACGATGATCAATGCAGCGAAGGACTGCGCGCGTCCCGCTGTGGGGATCACGTTGTCGTTCGGGCGCAGCACTAGATTCGGGCGCACCTGTCCCGCTGCCAGCGTGGGCATAAAGCCGAAGATCGCCGTCACGATCACACCAACGACGAAACCGGTCAGCGCGGGCGCGAGCGTGAAGCGGAATATGAGTTCGGTCGCCAGAAAATTTCCCGCGATGCCCTTAACCGCATACGCCGCGATCCACCCAAACACAATGCCGAGCAAACTGCCCAGGATACCCATCAGCACCGCTTCGGTCAGGAACAGGATTGTCACCTGCTCCCCTTCGAGGCCGATGGTCTTTAACACGGCGACTTCAGTCGTGCGGCGGCTGACGATCACCAGCATGGTGTTGACAATACCGATACCGCCGATCAACAGCGAAATCAGCCCCATCACCGTCACCATCTGTGTCACGTAGTCCGATATTTGGGAGTTCTGATCTTCCATTTCGACGGTCGTGTAGGTTTGCAGATAGGGGAACCGCGCCATGAACGCTTCGTCTACCTCTTCGACCTGTGTAGGGTCCGCGAGCTTGATGTAGAGCGTATCCGCACCCTGATCCAGGTCGTCGAACAGATCAACGGCGCTGGTGTCGATGAAGTAGTAGCCAAATAGCGACCCCTGGAAATTCTGGAATCCACCTTCTTCGGTGGTGTCCATGATCCCGGTGACGACAAAATCCTGGGTGGCCCCCATCAGTTTGACCGTATCACCTACTTCAGCATTGACATCGTCGGCGAGATTGCGCGCCAACACAATATCGGTCGGCTGTTGCAGCAGGTCGCCCAACGGCGTGCCGTCTTCGTCCACGCGCTCCCCATAGAAGGGATACACTTGCGCATCGACGATAAACGGGAAAACGGGCATCTTCTCAGTGTCTTTTTCCGGTACGCTGATCGAAATCGCGGCATTGGAGTCGCCGAGAGTCTGCCGGTACGTCACCTCAGCGCCGGGATAGTGCTGCGAGAACCACGTCATCACTGTTCCGATTCCTGATGCCGGGAAATAGCTCTCGCCGAACGAGCCGCCGTCCACGATCACGCCTTCGGTTTCACCGCGCTGGCGCATGGCATTAGTGTCGTTTTCGTCTTCTTGAGACGGGAAAATGCGGATATCCCCGCGGTTACTTTCTTGCAGCGACCCGGTGAGCGAGTCTTCCATCATCACGCCGAGCGTTTGCAAGCTGACAATCGCCGCCACGCCCGCCGCGATGCACAGCAGCGCGAACACGGTGCGCTGCCCATTCACGCGCAAGTCGTTGAGCGAGTGGCGAATATAGAATTGAAGTTTCTCTAGCATCAGCGCCCCCTACTGCTTTCTGCGCGCAGGTGGGATAGGCGTGAGTTCGCCCGTGGCACGCTTGTCCTTCAAGTAGCGGATCGCCTCCAACTGTGCGGTGGAGCGTGCGTCAATGTCTTCCGCGATTTTCCCATCAACCAGTGCCACCACACGATCACAGCCGGAAGCAACTTCCATATCGTGCGTGACGATGATCACGGTCGTGCCAAGCTGACCCTGCACATCGCGTAAGGCCTGCATCACGACCTCGCTGGACTCGGTGTCCAGGTTGCCGGTCGGCTCATCGCAGAGCAGCAGCGGCGGATCGTTAGCCAGCGCGCGTGCCAGTGCGACACGTTGCTGCTGACCGCCCGAAAGCTGCGAGGGGCGGTGACTCATACGGTCGTCCAGGCCCAACAACGCCAGGACTTCCTTCGCGCGTTTGGTGGGGGCGTGCTTACGTTTGCGCGCAAACTGCACCGGCAGCGCCACATTTTCGAGCGCCGTCAGCGTCGGGATCAGGTTGAAGAACTGGAACACGAAGCCGATTTTCTCGTTGCGCACGCGCGTCAGCGCCCGTTCGTTCAGATCGGTGATGTCCACACCGTCGATATACACCTTGCCTTCCGTCGGCGTGTCCAGCCCGCCGATCATGCCCAGCAGCGTCGATTTACCGCTGCCCGATGGTCCGATGATGCCCAAAAATTCCCCGCGTGCAGCGGAGAGCGACACACCGCGTACCGCACGGACGATCACTTCGCCCATGCGCAGGTCTTTCCGCAAGTCTGTGGTATGCACGACGTAATTGTTGCCATTGTGGTCTTGCATGGAGCTTTACCCCTCGTCTTCTATCCTTATTGATACACATTGGGCAGGCTGTGGTACAGAAACGCCACCCTCAATCCTACACATTATACGGGCAGTGTGCTAGAAAGTCGCACTGACAGCGCGAGGATATGTTCGGAAATTGGGGCAAGGCATGTGTTGGTAGAGACGGGGCACGGAGTCACCAACATATAATACCCACGCCGCGATCCAACCTTAGCGACATTCACCAAGTGCAGCTTTGGCTTTTGCGCCATTTTGCACTACACTGAGAGCAACGGGGAATTGTGTAGTTTCCCGCTCGACTTTCTGTGTTTGATAGATTTTTTAGGAGCGCTTCATGTTGAAAAACGTTGCAGTGTTGCTCATCGTGGCTACGTTGGTGCTGGGTGGCGTCGCCGCCGTTGCACCGCGTGCCGCCGCACAGGACGAGATCGTCTTTGGCGTGATCCTGGTGGGTCCGAAAGATGATCGTGGTTGGAGTCAGGCGCACTATGAGGCCGGGCTGTATGTGGAAGAAAATCTGCCGGGCGCGCAGATGATCGCGTTGGAAAGCCTGAACTCGGCAGCCCGTCCCGAAACGACGCTCGATCAGGTCGTCGAGGAAATGGTCAATCAGGGCGCGAATCTGATCATCACCACCTCGGCGGACTTTGAAGTCGATACGTCCGTCGTCGCCGAGTTCTATCCCGATGTGGCTTTCATCAACATTTCGGGCGATGATGCGCTGTGGGGCATCGCGCCGGACAATGTGGGCAACATCATGGGGCAAATGGAATACGCCAAGATGATCGCAGGTTGCGCCGCTGCGCTGAAGACCGAAACCGGCAAGATCGGTTACGTCGGCCCGTTGATCGACCCCGAAACCGTCCGCCTGAACAACTCCGTGTATCTCGGCGCGCGTTACTGCTACGAGAGCTATCGCGGCATGGACCCGAACGAACTCGACTACAAGGTGACGTGGATCGGTTTCTGGTTCAACATCCCCGGCGTGACACTCGACCCGACTGAGGTTGCCAACGCGTTCCTCGATGAAGGCCGCGACGTGATTATCTCCGGTATCGACACCACCGAAGCGATCATCGTGGCGGGGCAGCGCGCGGCAGAAGGCGACGCCGTGTGGGCCATCCCCTACGACTATGAAGGCGCGTGCGAAGAAGCCCTGGACATCTGCCTGGGCGTGCCGTACTTCAATTGGGGTCCCTCCTACCTCGAAACAGTCCTGGCTGTGCAAGGCGGGACCTGGGAACCCGCATGGGACTGGCACGAACCCTACTGGGATGACATTAACGATCCTGACATGAGCGCGATTGGCTTCATCTACGGTGATGGTCTGACCGAAGAAGAAATCGCCACGCTGGACGAGTTCACCGCTGGGCTGGCTCTCGGTGCGCTGGGCGAGGCTGGCATCCAACTGTGGACGGGACCGCTGAACTTCCAGGACGGCTCGGTCTTCCTTGAGGACGGCGAAGTCGCTGGTCTGAAGCAGATCTGGTATCAGGCCACGAACGCCGAAGTCGCCGAAACGGTTGAAGAAATCCCGCCGCAGCAGTTGCTCGAAGGAATCGAGGGCGCGGGCCAATAACCCGGCGCGTGTGATCGCACACGACGAATTGTTAGAGGATTGTCAGAGAGGGCAGCCGCGCGCTGTCCTCTTTGTGTTTTAGGGGGAATTAGCTTACATTTTGCCTAATCCCCCTCCACAAGTCCTATTGCCCCTGTTGCCATATCTATGACATAATAATCCTTGCTCCGCATTAGGGGCCGTTGGGTTGGTACACAAGGTCAGGTGGGCCAACCGTATCATTCTTTAATTGTTGGTGACATCAGAAAGGACTTTTCACATGCGGCGACTGAACATGTTATTGGCGTGCTTGCTGGTGCTGACACTGCTAGTAGCGGTAGCGCCCATCGCGGCGCAGGGCGGCGATTCGTTCCCGGATGGTGCGGGCGACGCCATTATTCTTTATCCAGATGTGATTCAAGACGCTCCGGCCAGTGGTATGACGCAGCAGCGCTACATCCTGCTCGCCAAGACTGGCAATATTCTCTCCGTGACCGCGACGATGGCCGAACCGGGCCTGATCGCGCGCGTGGAACTGGCGGACGCAAGCGGCGTCGCGCTGTTGGAAGCGGGTCCCGATGCGGCAGCGCCCAACACCGTACTTCTGAGCTATCCAGTGGTGGCTGATGGTTGGTATTTCGTCAACGTGAATCTGGCTGTCGCTACGGCACAGCCGAGCGCGTATACGATGAAGCTGACCGGCACAACGCCCGAAATCTACGGTGTGTTGGGCCTGGATGCTCCGCCCCCTGTGCCTAACGCACACTTGATTACCTCCACCGCGCAGGTCGGCGGCGAACTGGGGACTACGGCGATGTCCTACATGATCCCGTTGGCAGAAGGCGATGGCCTCACGCTCAGCGCACAGGGGCCAAGCAACCCCCGGCTGCGGTTCACGCAGTTTGAGGGCGGCACTCCGGCGCAGTCAATCATCGCTGAAGCACCCCAGGCGGGCGGCGCCGCGATCTACAGCTTCACCAGCACAGCGGCCCAGTGGGTGCGCGTGGACGTCGAACCGGCGCAGCCCGGCGCGTTCTCGCTCGCAGTAGCGATGCCGCGTGCGTCCGGCACAGTGGCAGACGTAGGAGCCGCCAGCGTATCGCTCGGTGAATCGTGCAACGGTGTTCCGGCCCGGTTTGTCGTTGGTGAAATGATCATCGTCAGCCCCGAAGGTGACAACCTGCTGCTGCTGCAAGACTACACCGATCCAAGTACGTCGGTGGCGTTGGCCGTGCGCGGCGACATATTCGAAATCCTTGATCCGCCAGTCTGCCACACCACCCCGTATGGCGAAGACTCCTGGTTCTGGGAGGTGTTCTCCTTTGATGACAGCATCAGCGGTTGGGTCCAGGACGGGCTGGCCGGTGAGTACTGGATTTGCGCACAGAACAACCCGGCGTGCAACCAGGCGACTGTGTGCGCTGCGGAGTCCGCTGGCTTCGCGGTGGGCGACACGGTGATCGTCAGTCAGACCGGCGACAATCTGCAAATCGCGCGCTACGCAGGTGCGACGGATCAGGTGATCGCGCTGGCTGTGTGGAACGACGAGCTTGAAGTTCTCGCCGAGCCGGTGTGCTACTACTCCGCCTGGCACGGCGGCGGCCTGTGGTACTGGCAAATTTACTCGACAGTCGATGATACGGTCGGCTGGGTGGTTGAAGGCGTGGACGACGAAATCTGGTTGTGCCCGGCTGCCAACCCGACGTGCGATCAATAGCGGCACGTTTGCCAATTGCATAGCAAGCCCAATGCCTGGAGTCGCGTGCGCGCGGCTCCAGGTTTATTGTGCGGGCATCGCGCGTCGCCCTCTTGTTCTTGTTGACTACATAGTCTTCTCGCAATTTGCCCCCCGGTCGATTATCATCAACCCTCGTTCAAGCCCTCGCAACTGTACACGTACAAGGACACCGCCATGAGCAGCACCTTCACGCGGAGCGATGTCGCCAAGCTCGCGGAACTCGCGCGGCTGGCGCTCACCCCAGAAGAACTGGAAAAGTTCGCCGCGCAGATTGGCGATATCTTCGCCTATTTTCAGGAGATGCAGGCCATCGACACGGACGGTGTCGCGCCGATTGTGCATCCGCTGGAACTCACC
>CBEVZO010000107.1:0-8569 GCA_965554365.1 uncultured Anaerolineae bacterium | reverse complement strand
CTCGGATTATCTTTGGCTCTCACCTTATCATAGTTCTAAGATACAAGGGGCGTATCGCATACGCCCTTTTTTTGTTGCGTGGATGAAGATCAACTCTCATAGTAACAATAGTAGGCAGCTTCAAACTTTGCTCTCAATTCCTTTTGAGTAGGGTCTCTTAATTTTCGTCCGTAATCAGTCAAATGTTGTCTCAACCTACGCACAAACACGTGCGGATCAATGATCAGTTGTTTCGTTTCGTCATTCCATATCATAGCAATTAGAGGTTCGACGTGCCGTATTACGATTCTCCCACTTTTGATTCCCCCGTGATATAAACCACCACGAAGATCGCCCCACAGAATATTGGCTATGTTGGGTTCATATCCCTCAAACTGTGGGAAAACGTCAAACACTCCTTTGTCGAAACATAGCTTTCGGTCATCAGCTTCAGATTTCTTGAAACACTTAAACAAGCCTACGATCTCGAAATAGTTGAGTACAATCTGCAATGCAGCCCATGCCGCGTCTGGAATCTCATGCTGAATTGCCTCTGGATCAGGCACATTGGGTTCCTCTACCCAGCCTCGGTCAGGATAGCCGACATAGATCATCTTTTGCTTTGGGGTAGAAATGCAATGATTTCCGTCCTGATCCTTCCACCCACTTACACACCGATCGGCGATTTCCAAATGCCAACCATCGACACGAGCCAAAAAAACGTCAATCTTCCGTTCAAGCGACCATTTGGTAGTTGCGGGAAAACCGGGATGAACTTTGTGCTTCGGGGAGATTGCAATAGCCATTTTTATTCCTTCTCGCACACGCCCACAAAATGCTCCGCCATGCGACGTGGCAACGTCCGTGCCAACAGCGCATTGAGACGGAACAACAGCGGGTGAAACGCGAAATACGTGGGGTCCTCGATGGGGCGGAACGTGCGCAGCGTCAGCCCCGCGTCTGATGCCAGTGCCCGGAGGTGGGCTTCGCTGTTCGCGCGATACACCACCGGGAACGCGTCATCCTCCGCGCGCCCATACAGCAGCGGCACGAGCCACGTTTGCAGCGGCTTAAGCGCCCGGTTCAGCAGCGCCGCCGGACTCCACGCGCCGGGAGCCAGAAACACAAACGCGCCTCCGGGTCGTAGCACGCGCGCCACTTCACTAAACGTGCGCGCGGGGTCCGGCAGATGTTCCAACACCCAACTTGAGAGTACGATATCGACCGTCTCCCCCGCCAACGGAATCGCGTTTGCCGGGGCAACCACGCGCGGCAGGTCCGGCAGACGATGCTCCGCCAACGACAGGTGATCGGGGTCCAGGCCAACAGGGTACGTCACCGCCGCGCCCAACTGTTCCAACGTTCCGCCGCGCCCGCAGCCAAGATCAAGCACGCGCATGTCCGGTCGCAGTCGTGCGCGGATCAGTGCCTCGTAGACGTCCGTCGCGGGCTGCCAACCTTGTTGTATCCGCGCATACTGCTGACGGTAGGCGTTCTGTTGGTCGAGTGAAAGCGGCATGTGTGTAATGATCCGTTCGTAGGGGTGCTGCTCTGCCACACCCAGTTCCGTATAGCTACAACCACTGCGCGAACCACGCCTGACTCAGCGCATGATTGTACGCGTGTGCGCCGGGATGCTCCGCCAACTGGCAGCGGTCCTCAGCGTCGAGCAGGGCGTAGGCGCGGCGCACCGTTTCGAACTGCTCACGTGATCCTGCAATCGGATACAGCGGATCGCGCACGCCCTGAATCGCGCAAAACGGACGCGGCGCAATCAACGCGGCGATGTCGCCCATCTCTGCCACCTTGAGCAGCCCCGGCACGTAGTTGCACTCGCAGTGCCACATCGCGTGGATCGACTGCTTGAACGCGCAGAAATAGCTGCCCGGTACAGCGACCGTGATGCGGTCATCCAGCGCCGCGAGAAACAGCGTCGTGGTCCCGCCACCGGAGTTGCCCGTGCAGCCCAACACGCCGGGAACCACGTCCTCGCGCGCCAGCACATACGACGCCGCGACCATGCCATCCCACACACGCTCACCAAGCAGCGTACGCCCCTGTGCCAGATATTCGAATGAGAGGTGACGGCACGCGCTGGTGAATGTCTCATCGCCCGCAAGCTGTGGCGTCACACGCTCCCCGAAGCCGCGCTGCTCCACCGCACACACCAGATAGCCCGCCTCCGCGAGCGCCTGCGCATAGTTGTTGTCCACTGCGCGCATTTGCTCCGCTGTCGCCGCGTCGGGATAGTTTCCCAACACAAATTGCACGCTCGGATTGTGCCCGTGAAATACCAGCACCGGCTTGTACGGCGGCTCCGTGTGTGGGACCAGCACATACGCGGGAATCTGCACGCCCTCGCCCGCATCCAGTGCGACTTTCGTCTCGTCATACGTCCCGCGATCCACCGTGTGCAGCGTCTCCGCGCGTACTGTGTCCGGCAGTAAGCGGCGGAAACTGTTCAGCCGGTTGAGCAACGCGAGCCGCAACGTTTGCTGCCACGCGTCGAATTCAAGGCGTGTGGTGGCCGTGAAACGGCTGCGGGCGCTCAGCGCGGTCGTGGGTGCGTCCGGCGCGTGCAGTGCGTCGAGGTGTGCTTGTAGATTAAAGCGTGCGTCAGGGGACATAGGTATTTCCCTCAAATAGCGTCAGAATAGCTACTCGCTCAGGGCCTCCAACTGTTGCAGCCACTGGTCAAAATGGACACATTCTTCCCGCAGCCGCGCGATCCCAATGTCGAGCGTCACCAATGGGCCATGCAGCGGTTTTTGATAGCGAGGAAACAACTTGCGCAACCGTTTTGATGGTGGTTGATCCTCATCGATTTCTTCGGGTGACTTGTACGCGTTGCGGATTTTGTGCAACTGTGCCGCATGATCTGCGTCGGGAAACGCGCGCGCGATATCATCCGGCGATACAAACATTAACGCCTCAAATTCGTGCAGCGCCAGATAGGGCAAGAACCGCCAGTGTCGAATGTCGTCTCTGAACGCCTGCTCCAAGAATGCGGCGCGCTCAAAACATGTGCCTACAGGTCGGTCATCATAGCGTGGAAAATCAGCGGGCAGTGCGTAGTAGTCCAGCATTGTCGTGATCCGTACTGCATTGGTATCGTGCAACAAGGGGCGCAAATCATTCCTGATCTTGCCGTAACTGGTGACCCCGCCTTTGAAGTCGGCCCCTGCTTTGACGCGTTTGGTCGTGATCAACACCGGATTAAGAAATATACCTCGCGTGAGCAAATGCGGTTGCACAACATCGCGTACAAATGTCTCTTCGGTTTGCCCTTCAACCAATATATGCACATACTTCATCGCTGCGGCCTACCCCCGATGACGTTTTTCTCCCACAGATCGCCCAGACCGTAGTCGTCCATCCAGGCCACGACTTCCTCCGGTGCGAGTCGCTTGAACGTAGACTGTCCTTCCAAGCGATCCACGACCAGCACATCGTCGGGCGTGAACTGGTTCACGAGCGGCACAGATTGCGTCGCAACGATGACCTGCGTCTGCGTTGCCGCGCTGCGTAGCAAACTCGTCAGCATCGTGATCGCGTAGGGATGCAGTCCCAACTCCGGTTCATCGATCAAGATCGTAGCGGGTAAATTGGGTTGAAGCAGCAGCGTTGCCATGCAGATAAAACGCAGTGTGCCATCTGAGAGCATGTGCGCATTAAAATAGTCGTCTTCTCCCTGTTCACGCCACTCCAATTGGATTTTGTTTGGATTCAACGGTGATGGACGCAAATTGAAATCATCGAAAAACGGGGCCACCAAGTGCACCGTGCGCACAATCTGGTCATAGTGGGGCCGCTGTGTTTCACGCAGCATATAGAGGAATGCTGCTAGATTGCCTGCATCAGAACGAAGAAATGCATTGTCGTCAAGATCGCCGGTTTGTTTAACACGAGCGTTCGCGCTTGTATCATGGAACTGATAGAGTTTCCAGCCTCGCATCGCGCGCAGGAGTTGACGTATTGTGTTTGCTTCATCTATTTGCGGAAATTGCGATAGAGAGGATTCTCTATTTCCTCTGCCAATGCTGCGTGCATCTAAAACGCCAGCATCGTAGAAATGCAGTTCTTCTTCGGAAAAAAACAGTGTGTCGTCTGCCGCCGCTGCCAGCGTAGCCTCGTACCGACTGGTTCCAAATACAAGGGTAAGTTGCAAAGCTTCCGTCACTTTGCGCCCGAAATGCAGTAGGGCGTTTGCACCACCCGCTCGCGCGACAAATGTTTGTAGCCGCTCATCCATGATCGCGTTGAGCATTGCAAACGCTTGGATGAAATTCGATTTGCCCGCGCCATTAGCCCCAATCAATACATTAAGCGTGCCCAGTTCCAAATCTAATTCACGGATCGATTTAAATCCGCTGATTTTTATTCTGTCGAGACGGCCCATCGGCGTCGCCTTTCGAAAGTCTGTTCATCAATTCTATAGCAGATTTTAAGGGAAACTTACCGCAGCTCCACACGGCTGCCGTCGGGCGTTTTGGTAACGACGAGTTGCACGGGGAATGCGTCGCGCAGTTCGTCGATGTGCGTGATCACGAGCAGCATATCGAACTGGTCCTGCACGGTGATGATCGCCTCGACCAACCGCTGCCGCCCGACCTCGTCTTGCGTGCCGAAGCCCTCGTCGATGAACAGCGTCCGAAGCTGCGCCCCGGCCCGCCGCGCAAGCATCTGGCTCAGCGCCACGCGGATCGCGAAATTCACGCGGAACGCCTCGCCGCCCGAATACAACTCGTAGCTGCGCGTGCCGAGTTCGTCGCTGATCAGGATGTCGAGCGTTTCCGCCACGCCGCCGGTGCGCTTCTCGCGCTGCGTGTCCAGCCGGACGTGCATCCGCCCACTGGTCATTGCGGAGAGCAGCCCGTTCGCGGCTTCTTCCAGTTCGGGGATCGCGGCCTCGATGATCATCGCCGGAATGCCGTTTTTGCCGAACGCGTCACGTAGTTCCTGATAAACCCCGCGCTGGAACTGCAACTCGGCCTGATCCCGTTCGAGCGTCGCTTTGCGTTCGCGTGCCTGCGCCAACGCGTGTAATTTCTGCTCCGCGCGGATGACCTGCTCGTTGGCCTGACGCTCCTCGTTGCGGCGCTGACGCAGTTCGTCCTCGCGACGACGCGCCTCAGCGACCTGCTCCGCCAGCCCATCGATCTCCACTTGCGCCTGTTCCACCTCGACGCGTTCTTCTTCCAACACACCGATCCAGCGTTCACGACGTACCTCTGCCGCTACCAGACCGTTTTCCAGTTCGGGGAGCCGCGCCAATGCCGTTTCGAGATCGCGCTGGCGAGCGTCGTAGGCCGCGTAGGTGGTCAGCGTTTCGCGCACGGCGCTGTGTTCATCGGAGTCGTAACCCAGGGCGTCGATCTCATCCTGGATCGTGTCGCGCTGCGTCTGTAACTCTTGCGCAAACTCGCCCGCCTCCAACGTCTGCTCGATCACGCCAAGCGCGGACCCTTCCTGCTGCACCAGATCAGCGGCGGCGCGCGCTTCCTCCACACGCGCTTCAAGCTTCGCGGCCCGCGCACGGAGTTCTTGCAGCCGCTTGAGGTCCGTGTCAATCGCCGTTATCGTCGCTTTGTGCTGCTTGATCGTCGCTGTGATCTCTTTCAGGCGGTCCTTGTTGGCGACGAAATCGTCGCGCTGACCCTCGCCGTCCTCCTGGACCTGTGCGATCACGTCGTCGCGGTGCGCGTCATCCAATGGCTGTCCACACAACGGGCACGCCGCCTCCGCGCTCTCCAATTGGTCGATGCGAGCGCGCATGGCCTGCATGGTGTCGTAAAGCGCCTCGTTGCGCGTCTTGACCTCGGCGCGTTCTTCGGTCAGCGCGCTGATCGCTTCGCGCAGTTCGTCACGCTGCACCTCCTCGCCCGCCAGCCGTTCGACCTCCGCCTGCACATCCGCGAGATCAGCTTGCAGCGCGTCGCGATCGGCGGCAGTTTGCGCAGCCTGCTCCATACGTGTGCGGTGCGCGGTGGCATCGTTTTCGAGTGCGTTGCGCGCAGTCTCGATCCCCTGCTTAACCTCGTCTAGCCGGTCGCGGATCGTCGTCATCTGTTGCAGCTTCTCGCCGAACTGCTGGTCTTCCTCGCGTGCGGCCTGCAACTGCGCATACCCATCCTCGATGGCCTCGCGTTCCTCGGTGACCGTGTTTAGTCCGTCGATCTGCTCGACGTAATGCACGATCTGCCCCTCGATGTCGCCCAGTTCGCGTTCATGCTGCTGCGCACGATGCTCGGCCCGCGCGAGTCGCTGCTTGGCGGCGTTCATCTGCTCCTCGGCCCCGGCGACCTCGTTATAGCGCGCTTCTGCCGCTGCACGCAGTTCGCCCGCTTCCGCCAGCGCCACCTCCGCGAGTTCCTTGTCACGGAGCAGGTCGGGTTCCTCAGCTTCGCGCTGCGCGATCTCGTCTAACTGCACGTCGATGAGGTTCAGATTTTGCTCGATGCGACGCAGTTCATTTTTCGCGGCGTCTTCATAGCCCCGCCACTGGTCCAGCCCCAGAATCTCCGTGAGGATTTCCTTGCGGCGCGCTGGAGTCTTGGTCGTGAAAGCGTCCGCGCGACCTTGCTGCAAAAACGCGGAATTGACGAACGTCTCGTAATCCAACCGCAGCAGGTCCACGATATAGCGGTCGGTTTCGCGCACGGATTGCATGAGGATAGGTTGCCAGGTCTGCGCTTCGTCATCCCACATGAACAAATCGAGCGTGGTGCGTCCGCTGCGGTTAGCTTTGCCCTTCTGCCGCTTACGAATCACGCGATACGTGTCTGCACCCTGCAAGAAATCGAGTTGGACCAGCATCTCAGTCTGACCCTGGTGGATCAGATCGTCGTCACTGCGCGTGCGCGCTTTGCCCCACAGCGCCCAGGTGATCGCGTCCAGCAGCGAGGTCTTGCCCGCGCCGTTAGGCCCGGTCAGACAACCGAGGTGGATGCCTTCCAGATGCACCGGGTCCGGTTGGCGATAGGCGAGGAAATTGCGCAGTTCGAGTCGGGTTGGGAGCATGAGATCACCTTGAGCAGCACCAGTAGCATAGCACTTGCAAAACCTGCTCCCAAGTATAGCGGGTTTCTCAGATTCGGGGGCACGCGCAAGAAAGGATTCGGGGACGTAAAATCTTTGGTCGGCGTTCTGGCCGCAGCAGAACACCGACCCTACAACACCGTGTTGTTGCAACACAAATGGAACGAGATAATCAGAAACGCGTCAGTTTATTCTGCGCCAACCCAGGTGATTTGGTTGAGCGGTGCGATAATAACCACTCGTGAAATCTCATCACGGCTTATTTCAACTCCATCCTCAAAAATTATCTGTTCGCATATCTCGGCTAGCCCTGGCGTACCGGCTTGCACTACTTGGCGTTCACCTGTGGCGAGAGCATCATTCTGAATCATGTCCTCGTCAAAAGGCAAATCGACATTTTGACATTCGTGCAACTCGATCACGCGGACAATCGTGATGGTCATTCCATCAGCGATTCGATCATCGAGAGGTGGGGATACCCGATCTAGGGGATTGAGAGCAACTCCTACCTCATCCAGAAAATAACCTACAGGAACATGCGGCAGGGCTTGATATGACAAGTGCCCCCCGTCCACGATCACATCAATCTGAAAGAAGATACGCGCGACGGTATCGAGTATAGCGTCAACCGTTTCAGTATAAGCCAATTGATGTTCGGGGTTTCCTACCGCCACCAGTGCGATGGCGTGTGATCTATCTTCAATCAGGACAAGTTTGCCCCAAGAAGGCAATTGTTCCTCACCCTGCGCAGCGACCGTTGACTGAAAGGCAAATTCCCATTCCACACCTTCCACACCAGTTGGCGCTTGCCAGTCACCGGTCACAACAGACAAAGCGGCTATTTCCCGTTCGGGCATCCGCATATCCAACACAGCGTCAAGAGCGGTATCATCAACGCGGTAGACCATTATAATTAGTTCTGTTTCTAACTGGTAGGCCAGGGGATCAAAGCCGTGTATCGCTGGGCTGAACACAGTGAATGTTAAGGTGTCGAGCACCCACCATCCGCGTGGAATCTCTACTGTCAACGACTCAGTTATGAGTTCGATGTGTGCTTCTAACGCGGAGGGATTAAGCAGTTCGTCGACCGCAAACTCCCGGTACTGCAAGGTCTGCAATGCCGTGTCAACCTCAGCAAGATGCACCCGATCGCTTACCGCGATCAATAGCAGCAAATTACCCTGCCGATCAATGAGTGTCAGCAAACGTCCTTCAACATTATCCGTCAATCGAAATGCTGTGATTGTTGCCGAATGATCTTGGTATTGGTGTGTTGTTATTGTGGGTTCAGGATCGAATTCATTTGCTATTCCAGTTGCGATTTCTGTTGCCGACTCTATCCCGCTGGTCGTGTCATTATCGGTGATTTCCACAAAGCCAGGAGTCGCATGACCAAGAATAATTGCACCTTCCAGCGCTAATTGACTACCTAGAAAGTCATTGATGGAGACTTGCGATTGGCTGAAAAGGGAATCCGCTGTAGCTTGTGTATCAGCAATCACAAGGCTCTCGGAAGGGAAAATAGCTTGTGTTTCGGATAAAAGAGGTTTGG
>CBEVZO010000106.1:0-8589 GCA_965554365.1 uncultured Anaerolineae bacterium | reverse complement strand
GGTCGAGCGCTCGAATCAAGTGTGGGCAGTCGACCGTCACCCCACCCTGGGCCGTGTGCTGGAAACAGGCGATCCGGCCATAATTCATACCGCAGACATGCAGCACGATCCGGTTGAGCAAGCCTATCTCCAACACATCGGCGGCACATCGTGCCTGATTGCCCCGCTGTTCATTCGCGGCGAATCCGGGGGGCTGGTCAAGCTGATCGATACCGAACCCGAACAGCGCGAGTTCGACAACGCGGAAATTTCATTGTGTCAGGCCATCGCCAACGTCGTCGGCAACGCGATGGAAAACGCCCAGCTTTATACTGCCCAGGAACAACGTGCGTCGGCGCTGGAAGCGGCATATAAAGAATTGCAGGAAGCCGACCAGATGAAAGACGATCTGCTGCAAAACCTGTCGCACGAACTGCGCACGCCACTCACACACATCCTGGGCTATCTGCGCCTGCTGCTTGACCAAGCATTCGGAGAACTGGTCCCCGAACAACAGCAAACATTAGAACTCGTCGCCAACAAAGCCCAGCATCTCGCTGAACTGGTGCAGGACATTGTCTCGGTGCAGGAATCTGAGGCCCACAACCTGATGCCCAAACCGATCCACCTGGATCGCGTGGTGGCGCTGGCTGTGCGCGCAGTAGCCCCGAAAGCCAAAGCCCAGGGCATCCGCATCAGCCCGCATATTCCGGCGAATCTACCGCTGGCGTATGCGGACCCCGTACGTGTGGGCGAGGTATTCGAGGAACTGCTGGAAAACGCGATCAAGTTCAGCCCCAGCGCAGCCCAGATCGAGATTAGCATCGACGATCCCAGCGGTTTGATGCTGCACATCAGTGTCCGCGACGACGGCATCGGCATCGCGGCGGAAGATCAAGAGAAAATCTTCCGCCGTTTCTATCAAGTTGAGAGTGGCACTACACGCCGCTTTGGAGGCACAGGCCTGGGATTGACTATTGTGCAGCAAATCATCGAAGGTCATAATGGGCGCGTGTGGGTCGAAAGTACCCCTGGGGAAGGCACATGCTTCCATCTAACATTGCCCAAAGCAACCACCATAGTTAACGGCGAATAAACGACGCATAAAAACATTGTGGTTCGCGACGCAGGTCCGATGTTATAATGATCAACATACCCGACAACACCGGCACATTGGCGCGTTCGGACGCCCCAACACATTGCGAAGAGGTCGAGATTAATGGCAACACGAATCCTGGTGGTTGACGACGAACTGGATACACTAAGCCTGCTGCGCACGATTCTGGAGATCAGCGGCTACGAACCGATCACAACACTGAATTCGGTGGATGCGATTGATCTGGCTGAAGCGGAAAAGCCGGATGTCGTGCTGCTCGATATCATGATGCCCCGGCTCGATGGCTTCACCCTCTGTAAAATGATGCGCGAAAACCAGGCAACTCGTCACCTGCCAATCATCTTCGTGACAGCGTATGAAGCACTCGACATTGAAGACCGGCGCGTCGAATCCGGCGCGGATCGCGTGATCCGCAAACCTATCGATATGGATGTGCTGGTCGATACTATTTCCGATGTGCAGCGTACCCACGCCGTACGCGCGCAGAAAAACGGCGATACTATGCCGGACAGCGCGCAGGATCGCGTGACCGAGAGCGCGAAAACCCAGGAAACCAGGCCCGCGAACCATGATCGCGATAAACCTAGCATCACCTGATCACCTATCGCGTCTAACCAACCACCCATTGTGATCTAGAAAGGACTGAGATTGAGTCACACTATTGTCGTGATGCAGGGGGACCAAACCGGGCAAGAACTGCTCGATGAATCCCTGCGCGTATTGGAGCCGTTTCTTCCGTCTGGCATCCGTTTCAAAACGTTTGACCTCTCACTCGAAAATCGCCGCGCCACCCAGAACCAGGTGGTATGCGACGCGGCTGAAGCCGTGCAGAAGTATGGACTGGGCCTCAAAGCGGCGACGGTCACGCCCGGGGAATCCGACGATGTGGGCAGCCCTAACGCGATCCTGCGCGAAGCGATCGGTGCGCAGGTCATTCTGCGCGTGGGACGCCGCTTGCCACCCATGCGCCCAATTGCCGGGGTCCACGCACCGATTGCCGTCGTGCGTATGGCAACCGGCGGCGCATACGGCGCAAAAGAGTGGCGCGAGGGCGAAGGCTTAGACGAAATCGCCTACCGTACCCAGCAGATTTCCCGCCGCACCTGCCGCATCGTCGCTGAATACGCCTTCCGGTACGCCGTGCGCGCAAGAGCCAAAGTCTTCGGCGGCCCCAAGTACACTGTCAGCCCAATTTACGAAGGGGTGTTCAAAGAGGAACTCGACGCGGCCTCTGAACGCTATCCCTCCGTGCGCTACGATCCGCAGTTGATCGATGCCACGTATGCGCTGCTGCTCGAAGCGACTGGCGAACCCCTTGTGATTCCGACACTCAACCGCGACGGTGATAGTATGTCCGACCTGGTGTTGAAAATGTTCGGTACCATCGCCGGATCAGAATCCGTGATCCTGAGCTTTGACGACGATCTGAAACGCTGTGCCGCCATTGCCGAAGCACCACACGGGACCGCCCCGTCGTTGGAAGGGAAGAATCTCGCGAATCCGGTGGCAATGATCCTGGCTGCCGCAACTGTCTTGAGCTATATCGACACCGAGTCTGCCACGAGTACCAGCCGTGCGATCCGTGAAGCGACACTCGAAGCTGTGTATGACGGCGTGCGTACTTCGGACCTGGGCGGGAACGCGATGACGACTGAATTCACCGATGAGGTCATCCGCCGCACACGGGCCAAGCTCGCCGTGTGGGATGCCCTGGGCTAACACACCAAACGAATCACCGCCAGCGGAGGGGATACTGTTCTCCTCCGCCACACATAGTACTCAAAAACCACCGTGAAACTGATACTCACCCACGATAATGCCGATTTCGATGCGCTTGCGTCGTTGCTGGCTGCGCACAAGCTAGACTCTGCTGCGCAGCCTATCCTGCCGCAGCGCCTGAATCGCAATGTCGCGCATTTTCTGACACTGTATACCAGCGCGCTGCCGTTCATCCGGCGCGAGGAGTTGCAACGCGGCAACCGGGTCACGCACGCCACAGTGGTTGATACACAAAGTTTCTCCACCGCGCGTGGGATGCGTCCCGATACCCCGATCCATTTCATTGACCATCACCCCCTGACGCGCGATCTCGCCGCGCACCAGACCTTCACTGGGGAAACGGTCGGCGCGTGTACGACGCTGCTGGTCGAGCAATTCAACGCACGACGCATCACGATCAAGCCGCTGGAAGCCACGCTGCTACTACTTGGCATCTACGAAGACACGGGATCGCTGCTCTATGGCACAACCACGCCGCGTGATATTCGCTGTGCGGCGTATCTGCTGGAATGTGGCGCAGATTTGGACGTGGTGCGCGAGTTCTTGCAGCACCGCCTCTCACCAGAACAGCGTGCGCTGTACGATGACCTGCGCGAAAACGCCGAAACACTCACCATCAACGGGCACACCATCGTGTTAGCGCACGCGCAGGTCACGCACCCGGTAGACGAGATCGCGACGTTGGCGCACAAGCTGCGCGAACTCTACGAACCGAGTGCGGTGTTTGTGCTGGTGCAACTCAACGGCGACATTCAGCTAGTAGCACGCGGCACAACCGACGCAATTGATGTCTCTGCCATTGCGATGCGCTTTGGTGGCGGCGGGCACGGACGTGCTGCCGCAGCATTGATCCGCCAGCGACAGCTCCCGGCAGTACGCGAGCGTATTCTGGCGCTGCTGCCAACAGTCATCGAAGCATTGGTGCGCGTAGAAGCGTTGATGTCGGTGGGCGTGCAGACTGTGCCCTCCACCACGCGCGTCAAAACCGTGCTGGACCGGATGCAGCAAACCGGGCACGAAGGCTTCCCCGTAATCGAGGGCGGGCGCGTGGTTGGCCTCCTGACGCGGCGTGATGTGGATCGCGCGGTACGGCACGGGTTGGGCCATCAGCAAGTACGCGAGATTATGGAAGCAGGCCGCTACACTGTCCGCCCCGCCGACTCGATTGAGACGCTGCAACAGTTGATGATGCGCACCGGCTGGGGCCAGATTCCGGTAGTGGATGACACAGGTAAGCTGATCGGCATTGTCACGCGCACCGACCTGATCAAACGGTGGGGGCAGCGTCCCGACGACGGTCGCCGCGACGAAGTGCTACACCTGATGCGTGCCGCGATTCCCCCTGGCATGTGGCAGTTGTTGGAACTCATCGCGCGCGAGGCGCAGGCGCACCATATGGGACTGTACGTGGTCGGCGGTTTTGTGCGCGATCTCTTGCTGGATCAGCCAAATCACGATGTTGATCTCGTCGTGGAGGGCGACGCGATTGCGTTAGTACGCGCGATCCAGGCGACCTATGGCGGCGATATGCGCCACCATGCACAGTTTGGCACAGCCAAGTGGCTGCCCGATGAACACGTCGCCGCAGCGGTCGGAGTCGATTATGCCACCGCACATTGGCCCACAGCGGTTGATTTCGTCTCCGCGCGCACCGAGTTTTACGACCAACCGACGGCGCTCCCCACTGTGCAACGCGGCTCGATCAAGCTGGATTTGCACCGTCGCGATTTCACGATCAACACGCTCGCGATCCGGCTGGCTCCGGAGCCGATGGGCGATCTGCTAGACTTTTACGGCGGTGAGCAAGATTTGCAGGAGCGCGTGATCCGCGTGCTGCATAGTCTCAGCTTTGTGGACGATCCCACTCGAATGCTGCGCGCAGTGCGCCTGGAACAGCGCCTCGGATTCACAATTGAGCCGCGCTCCGAAGAACTGATCCGCAATGCACTGTGGCTGCTGGAACGGGTCAGCGGCGACCGGCTGCGGCACGAACTTGCATCGATACTATCCGAACCGCACCCGTTGCGGGCGTTGGCACGCCTGGAACGCCTGGGGGTGCTGGCAGCACTGCATCCTGGTCTGCGTGTAGACGATTGGGTGCGCGGAGCATTCTACTCACTGAGCCATGCGCGCCAACAGCATCCCTGGCCCTCGCTAGCGGAATTCGATTGTTGGATGCTCACCGCATTCTCGCTGTTCATCTGCCGCCTGCCACAAAAGGAGGTGGAGCAGTTAGGACGGCGCTTGCAATTCTCGCGCGCCTATCTGGACCACCTGCACAGCGCGCACACAGCGATTGCCCTGCTGCCCGAACTCAGCGCACCCCAACCGCCCAGCGCCGTCGTGGACCTGCTCGATCCGATTGACGACGTGGGCTGGCTCGCCGCCTGGGCCGCCGCGCCCACCGCCACCGCCCGTGATCTGATCGCGGCCTACGCGCAAAAGTGGCGCTTCGTTAAACCAACATTGACCGGACGCGACATCCGTGAACTGAGCGACCTCAAGCCGGGGCCGGTGTACGGCGACCTGTTGCACCAACTGCGTAGCGCCTGGTTGGATGGCGTCATCGGCACAGCGGAAGAAGAACATGCGCTACTGCTGACGCTGGTACGCAATCTTGGTAGCGCAGAAAAATGAGCGTTTGATGAGTATTGATCGGATTATTGTATGCCGGGCTGGGTTTGTAGTATTATTTTGCTCACTTCATCATCCGTAAAATCAGTTTAGCGTGGCTACAGGAGTATCACATGGCTGTTGCGGCAGCATCACAAGTCCGGGTGACACGGTGGCGTGGGGGCCAACATCCAACTCTGGATAACATCACACATCGTATGCGGAATGAAGGGTTGAGACCCTACATGTGGACCAACACAGCCAACTTCCGCTATCCAGCACGCAGTCATGGATACGACAAAACGCTCTATTGCGTACAAGGCACAGTCGAGATCGTCTTTCCGCAGGCCAAGCAGCGCGTGACGCTTCGCTCCGGCGACCGTCTCGATCTGCCGCGCGGTGTGCGCTACAGTGCGATCATTGGTCCCAACGGCGCGCAGTGCGTCGAGGGCAGCACCATTTAGCGGACCGTAGTTTGCAAGTTTCCCGCTTTGATGTACAGTTTCCAGGGGGAGCCGTGAAGGTTCGCCCTGGTTTGTTTTTCCGACCACCCGGTGTGTGCGAAAGAGGTGCCACGATGCGACGCAAACGCCCGTCCCGACGCCGCGCCCGCAAGCGCGACCAAAACCACGAGCAAACTAATAATCGGCAGATGGCAACACCTGCCGAAATCGAAGCCGCCTATCACACGGTGGCAGATGACACAGACACGGATTCACCAGTTGATGACGCACAGATTGCAGCGGACGCGTTCGACAATGACGCCTCCGACGACTACAACGTTGATGAATTTGACGCGTTCGTGCCTGTTGGACCGGGCGCGCATGAAGCCTACGCCGTAGATGATGAGCCAGATGATGACATGGCTGCTGCGGATGATCATACGCCCCGGCGTCGCAGGTTATCACGCCCCGCGCTGGATATGGCACTGCGCGGCGACGTGCTGTTAGTGGCACTGGCGTTGATCGCAGCGGGTATCTTTGGCACGCTGCTAGTGCGCGGCGACGTGCGCGCTGAAGTGCGCGACTGGTGGCCGGTGGCGCTCGTGGCAACCACTATCGTGTGGATGCTCGGCGCGCTGCTGCGGCGGCATGTTGCGTCATTCCTCGGCGCAGCGGCGTTCGCCGGAGTCGGACTCAGCTTGTTGATGGACACACAGGATATCGCCAACGTTGAGGAGACGCTGCTCGGCGTGGTGTTGATCACCGCCGGGTTGGGGATCGCTGTGCGCGGACTGTTGCTCCGCCAACGCACCGCTTACAGATAGTGTGCTATGCCTGATATATAACGCACACGACCCATTTGGCATCTGCCCACCAATGTTGGGAAACTCTAGATTACCCTGTTGCATGGTCATGATGTCTGGAGGAATGGATTGGTATGAGTGGTGATGTAACAATTGGGCTGGCCTTTATCGCAGGGCTGATCTCGTTCATTTCGCCGTGCGTGCTGCCCCTGGTCCCCGCGTACGTGGGCTATATGGGCGGGCGCATGACACAGCAAGTCACAGATGATACGCGATCCAGTGACTTACGCAAACGGTTCGGCACGTTCATTCACGGCATCTTCTTCGTACTCGGCTTCACGCTGTTCTTTGTGGTCTTCGGGCTGCTCACGACTGCCGCTGTCTCGTCGCTCACGTCGCTGGGCGTGACCGAAAGTGATGTGCGCGAAGGGATTGCACGCATCGGCGGCACAGCGGTGATCCTGTTTGGGCTGCACATCATGGGCCTGCTGAACCGCGCAATTGCGTGGCTGATGAAACAAGCCGGACGACTGGACCAGCATCCTTACGGCAATGTGATCTCGCTGGTGGTAGCTTTGGCGCTGCTCGGCGCGACATACTGGCTGTTTGTCGAATCGTGGTTCATGACGCTGCTGATGGTGCTGCTCTTTACGCAGGTGTTCAACAACGCGCTCAAAGCCGACACCCCTGGCGATTTCTGGCTGCGCATCCTCACACAGCTACAAACTGCGTTTTACGTCGATACACGCCGCCAGGGACAACCGCAAAACCAGCGGTACGGCTACCTGAGTTCGCTGTTTATGGGCGTAGTGTTCTCGGCGGGCTGGACTCCCTGTATCGGCCCGATCTACGGCGCAGTGCTGACACTGGCCTCGACCGGCGGGTCAATCTCCGAAGCCGGGATACTGCTCACCGCGTATTCGCTGGGATTGGGGATTCCCTTCCTGCTCACCGCGTTGGCGCTGGATCAGGCGCAGGGCGTACTCCACCGTCTGCAAAAGAACATGCGTATGATTGAGATTTTCAGCGGCGTGTTCCTGCTGCTGATCGGCGTCCTCGTCTTCACCGGGCAAATGGAACGTCTCGCGCGTCTGGGCAGTGAGGGCGAACTGGGTCAAGCGTCACTCAATATGGAGAACTGCACGGTGGGCACGTTTGAAGGCCGTGTCCGTGCGGGGAACTGGCTAAACTGTGTGCGCGATGGCGAAAAAGAAGACTTCTACATCGTCCTCAACAAAGGCCCACGTACCCAAGCCAGCGCGCCGGTCGAGGTTGCGGAACTGCCCGCCACTGCTGGCACTGACTTCACCGCTTCCGTACCAGGCCCAGACATCCCTGCACTGGGCAACGATCTTAACACTGCCAGCGCCCCTGGGCCAGAACTATCCGCCGGGCTACCTGGAAATGACCTCAGTGTGCCCGAACTTGCGCCGGACCTGGACACCGATGCTGCCGAAACCCCTGCCGATGCCGCACCCGGCAACATCGCCGGGGGATTGGAAGCCGGTCAGCGCGCCCCAGATTTCTCCGCTGAGATGTTAGACGGCAGCACATTGTCGCTCTCAGATTTGCGCGGTCAGGTGGTGCTGGTCAATTTCTGGGCGACATGGTGTGGGCCGTGCCGCGTCGAAATGCCGGATTTCCAAACCGTCTACGATCTTTATGAAACCGATGGTTTTGTCGTGCTGGCGGTGAATTATGAGGAAGGGCAGGACACGGTCGCCGACTTCGCAAACGACCTAGACCTCACCTTCCCGGTCATGCTTGACACGTCAGGCACTATCAACGCGCAGTTGTATCAGGTCGCCGAGTATCCCACCAGTTTCTTATTGGATCGTAACGGCGTGATCGTCAA
>CBEVZO010000105.1:0-8617 GCA_965554365.1 uncultured Anaerolineae bacterium | reverse complement strand
TGTAGCCGTGATCAATGTCACACCGAGCGCACGCCCCAGACGCGTGATACTGTCCATATACGCTTTGAAGTCGGGATTCTCCTTCACCATCTCTGCAAACTCATCGATGATAACGAACAGGAACGGGAACGGTTCCCCTCTACCTGGTTCGTGCAAACCTCTTTCACGATAATGCACGATGTGTTTCGAGTTGGTATCCGCCAACAGTTTAGACCGGCGGTTGAGTTCGGAGCGCAGCGCAGTGAACGTGCGGACCCCGGCGCTACCTTGCAGGTTCGTCACAATGTCAACTGCGTGTGGCAGCTTGAGGAACGGGTCAAACGCCGTACCGCCCTTATAGTCCACCAGCACGAAGTTGATCACGCTGGGGTCATATTTCATCGCTAGCTCGACAATCAGTGTCAGCAACAGTTCCGATTTACCTGACCCAGTGGTACCGGCGATCATGCCATGCACTCCGTCACCATCGGCGGAGAAAACCAACTCGCGGAGCTTGTTCGCGGGCATCACCCCAATCGGCGCACTCAGCCATTCCGAATTCCCGCGTTGGCGGCTGTGATTCCACCTTTCGAGAATCGGTAATTGCTCGACTGTATCCGCCTGGTGCATTTCAAGGAGGTTCACTGAACGCGCAAGGTCGCCACCGAACATGGTGCGTACCGCTAGCTTCTCAAGTTTGCGGGCATAATCCTGTTCGGCATGCTGTGCGTCTAGTTGATCCGCCGCGCCAACAAAGCGCATCGTATTCACGCCGGTTTCGGCATAACGGAACGACACGCCGCTCTCAACGCGTTCAACTTCGATCACCGAGCGGCATTCACTGGGAACGTGCGCGCGTTCAGGCACAATAAAGAGCAACGACGCGCCCAGTTGGGGGCCGCTTTGCAAGATAATAGTTACGGCAGCTTCAGCCTGGACCCCGTTCATGGGGCTGGTCGCTTCATTCATTGTCAGGCCATCAACGATCACCAGCAGATGCGGCAAGGTCGGATCAGTAGCAGAGTCTTTGTCTTCCAGGCGCAAACGGCGACGTTCGAGATCCGCTTGCAGATCATCCCAGAAGCGCCGCGATTTTTCCGGATCAAAACTCAATTGATCACCTGCGCCCTCAGCATTCCGCGACGTGTTGGTGTGGGGCAACCAACGTGCCCAGTTCCAATGTGGCGCGGCATCGGGCGCACCGATCACATGCAAACGTGCATCGGTGGGCGCATGAAACGCTGTAAAATGCGCCATCATCGCACGGATAAAGTCATACATTGGTTCAAACTCATCCCCGGCAATGCCAATCGCAAAGCGCGCCCGGATCGATTTGTCGCCAGGAACATCTTTATCCTTGAATTCCGAACCTGACGTACCTTCCGTATCCAGCTTGGCGAAACGGCGTAGCGGGATGGTGATGGGCACATCTATCACATGCTGCGAATCTTCTTGCAACTTGAGCGCGTCTTTAAACTGCGAGCTGCTTTCTGTCTCCGAGACAGACGACAGCGCATAGGTGACGGTGGAACGGCGCGTGCCGATCCCCAGTCGGAGCGCCCCAAAGTCGCTGTCGTCGGTGCGACGCTCCCACAACCGCAGCCCGTACCGCTTATTCTCACGGTCGCCCGCGATTTGCAGCACGATCTCCGGGTCGGGATAGTTATAGTGGTAGAATGACCGCTGAATCTCGTGCGCAGCGGTCATCTCTTTGCGCATTTCACCGAGACGCTGATCAAACTCGCGTTTTTGCCGCGCTTCTTCGCGCATGTTGCGGAAAAAACCGAGCAAGGCGACGATCGTAGACGCCACGACGGATAACCCCATCGGGATCAGCAACAGCATACTACGTCCCTGACCAGTGGCGCTGACAAACACATAACCAATGATCGTTACCATCGGCAGCGCGACCTGTATAAGTGATTGGGCCCCGGTCATCGCTGTTGACGGGGGATTCGGGATCACCACCTCATCAACCGGCAATACGGGTTGTATTCGTGGGGGACGATGGGTGAATTCAGGCATAAGCAGGCTCTCCGATACTCACAGGTATGCGCAGAAAATGCGAAATACGCCAACAGGATAGTGACGGCGTTTGACACAAATCGCAGAAAGCTGTACTTTACAGAATAAGCTTATAATAAACTGGCTGTATGGCGATTCTGGCACAGGTGCTAGCAATGTGCAAGCGTCTGCCCCAGGATATTTTCCATAGTAATCATTCGGAGTGTCACGTCGCGATGTGCGCCACACTCGCCGACGTGCCGAGTTGAGAAGAGAGAAGGCCCGTGAAGCGTATCTGCACCGTCTGTGACCGTATGACTGTTGATGGCAATTTGTGGTGTCTGGAACCGGATTGCCCGGCAGGCAATATGCCCGTGATTTTTGATTATGGCGAATGGTTGGGCGATATTCAAGTCGTCCGGCTGCTGCGTGTGCTGCGTTGCTCGGCGGTCTATGAAGCGCAGCGCAACGAGGAAATGATGCTGCTCAAAGTGGCGCACAATGGCAGTCAGGACCAATTGCGCCTAGAAGCCCGCATCATGGCCGAAATGTCAAAGAAAGGTCAGCACGCGATGTTGCCTATGTTGCTCCCTGCCTACCAACAGGCCGATATCGCCCAGCGTCCCTATGGCAAAACCATGTTTCGAGGCGAAACGAAATATTACACTGTCTTTGAACATGCCGAGGGCGAGTTTCTCCACGACCTGCTGCTGAAGAATCCGCAGCCCTGGTATCAACACGCGGCATGGATCGCAATTCAATTGGCGGATGTGATAGCAGCCATGCATATCCTCGTCAAACGGCTGCACCTGAACCTGACGCCAAATACTATTTTCGTGCGGTATGACAAAGATGGGATTCCGCGCCCGTTGGTACTCGATCTCGGTCTGATGAACGAAATGGGCGCAATAAACGCAGACTGGGTCGAACACTATGCTGAACCCGCCTACACCCCACCGGAATTAGTAACAGGTGGCCCCCCTCCCACACAGGCATCCGACATATACGCATTGGGTATCTTGCTGTACGAAATGCTGGCAGGACACCCGGCGTTCAACTATGCGCAGCGCCGCGACGACGATGTACGCCGTGATGTAGGGCACGGCATCCCTGTCGCGCTCGAACGCACGGACCTCGCGAAAGAAATTCACGAGATCGTGCAGCAAGCGATCCACCGCACACCAGATTATCGTCAGCAGGATGTGCGCGTGTTCGCCAAACAGTTGCGCACATTGTTCGGTGAAGTGCCACCGGAGCGCAAACCGAAACGGCGGCGTAAGCTGGCAGTAGCTGTTATCGTGGCCCTGTTTCTGGTCGTGATCTGGATCATGTTGGCCGCGTTGGTTGGTTAGCCACAGATCAGCCGCGCATCACTCCACAAAAAACACCCCCTTGTGCAACTATGGTCGAACTTATAGCTGCGCGGGGGGTGCTGTGTTTTTGCAATAAACAGCTAGACGAACCGCTGCGAACCGGACTGATCACCATCGCGCAGACTGACAATTGCGCCCATCAGGTCCATGCCCAATTCTTCGCAGGTTCCGGCCAGACGGTCCACGTTGGGCTTGATACCCTCAAGATAGCGCGCCATCGCGATATTGCCGACCAGCCCGAAGAAGGCGGTTACTTTCAGAATGGTAATCGCCACCTCTAGCGCCTGGCTGACGCCCTGAAGCGTATCGGCTGCGTTGTTGAAGCCGGAAGACATCGTCTGTACTGCATCATAATCCATTGAGACTTCGGCCATTGTTGCCTCCTACTTGATTAAGATTCTGAGCCGACGCACGATCCACATGGATCGCGTACGATCTTAGAAGATCGTGTCGAAGATATCCGCTACGCCACCCACGACGTTGAAGACATCGTTATCTGCTTGCGTGATAAGATCGAGCGCCTGCGTGATGCCGCCGCCGAAGCCCATTACAGAGGCAATGAGCGCCATAACTTCGGGGATTAGGCGAGTTTCGACTTCTTCGATGAACGCTTCCGCGCCTTGCCCCACCCACGCACCACCCACGATGGGCTGCATACCGGACCGCACGGTGTTCATCATTTCCTCAACCATGTTAGCCTGCTGGGTAACCTGGCTGACCACATCTTGTACATCACCCATAATACAGCTAAAAAGTGACATTTAGGTTTCCTCCGTTGTCTGGCGCTTACTTGAAGCGGCTAGCGGCTTCGGTGTCGCCGTCGCGCAGGTCAATCAACGCGCCGTAGACATCCAGGTTCAACTCGTTCAGTTTGTCTTGCAACCGCGCGATGTTCTGGTTGAGTTTGTCGCGGATAGCGTCGGAAAACATCTGCCCGCCACGTCCCAACAATGCACCGTCATCAAGGCGACTGGCAATGCCCTGCAACGCACGGATCAGATCCTCCAGATGAGCGGAACCTTCTTTGAACGCCCGCGCCATGTCCTCCATCAAATCAAAATCCATCTGTACGTCAGTCATGGTTTCCTCCTGATAGGTTGATATGGGTTCCCACATCAACGCGCCCTAGCGCTGGCTAGAACTTAAATCTGCCACTGGCCTCTTGTTCAGCCTGTTGGACCATCTGCGCGATCTGCTTGGTGACGTTGGCCGCATCTTCCAATGCACGCGAAAGCTTCTGCAAGCCAGGTTCTACCAGATCGTACATTTCGCCGTAGAACGCGTTGGCCCCAAGCCCGATCCAGCCGCCAGCCTCAAGCTCACCTACCAGACCCATAATCTTAGCGGTCTGCTGCTCAACTCCCGCAGCTTCCTGGGCGAACTGGTTCGCAATGTTTGCCAACTCATCATAGTCCGCCTGAATCTTATGGCCAAAAACCATAATGTTCCTCCTTATACAGCACGAGAACGGAAAACGGTCGATGTTCATACAACGCCCGGTCCAGAGCGCAGACCTTGCGCAGTCCAGCGAAGGGTTCCAAGGGCCTCCTTAGATGTATTTGTAATCATGATTCTAAACTACAACAGAAGCAGGTTGCAACTGAAGCAGTGTGCAGCCATTAAATTCAGTGTAGGCAGACCCCATTTGTTTGTCAAGCGAGCCTCAAGCGCGGAAATAAAAACTCGATTAAACATAATAAAAAAACTCTAAAAATCCCGCGTCAATGCTTCAGCGCCCTCCGACCAACCATCGCCACCGCGTGCTGTTCGCCCCCATCTTCGCTATACTTTTGGTATCCCGCCGCTTCATTTCTCATGAAGCCTAAGCACCTCGGACACAAACAACTATGGGCATCCAAGACCTATCAGGGCATCTCTTTGGGCAATACGAACTACGCGAACTATTGGGCGCGGGGGGTATGGGGGCGGTCTATCGTGCCTACCAGAGCAACCTCAAACGCGAGGTGGCGATCAAAGTCATGCCGCCGACGCTCGCCGCCGACGCCAATTTCCTGACGCGCTTTTCCCGTGAAGCGGAGACTGCCGCCGCGCTGGAACATCCCCACATCATTCCGGTGTATGACTATGGCGTGGAGAGTGGCACCAGTTATATTGTGATGCGGCTGCTCTCTGGCGGCACACTGACCGATCGCCTGACTCAGCGCACAACGCGCGCTTTTCCAATGCCTTCGCTGGGCGAGGTGGGGCACATCCTCATGCAATTAGCCAGCGCATTTGATTACGCGCACAATCAGGGCGTGATTCACCGTGATATCAAGCCTGGCAATATCATGTTTGACAATCACGGCAACGCGTTTCTGGTGGATTTTGGGATCGCTAAGATTCTCGCCAGCACCGCCGCGCTGACGGCGACCGGTGCGGTACTAGGCACACCATTGTATATGGCCCCGGAGCAATGGCGCGCCGAAGTGCCTACCTCCGTCACAGACCAGTACGCGCTGGGCGTGAAGATGTATCAAATGATCACGGGGACTGTGCCCTTTGAAGCACCGACGCCTTTTGGTCTGATGCACAAACATCTCAACGAACACGCGCTTGCGCCACACATGTTGCGCCCGGAAGTACCAGAGGCGGTATCATTGGTACTCGAACGCGCAATGGCAAAGGACGCCCCTACGCGTTTCCCGACCGTCACGGCATTTGCACAGGCGTTTGAGCGTGCAGTGGCCGGAAAGCGCGGTACAGCGACGCAATTTCTGACCGCCCAGGTGGAAGTCCCACCACTACCCACCACACGACCAAGAACATCGGCTCCATCAGCGGCTACACCGCGCCAACAGCGTCCCGTCTTCCGCAGCAGCGAATTCTCTGCCGTGCCCACCAATGCTTTACAGCCAGAAGCCGCCCAATCCCTGTTGCAGCGCCCTGCCGTGTGGGTTGTCGCCAGCGCGCTGCTGGCTGTTGTGATTATTGCGGCGCTACTGGTCATGAGTGGCGGCGATGAACCATCCGCAGACAACGACGCCGATAAGGGTGCTACGGTTGCGGCGTTGGCCGCGACTGATGCCGCACTGACGGAGCAGGCTGACACACCGTCCATCGATGCGACGGCTACGCCGGGCGAAAGCGGGGTGACGATTATTTCGACCCAGGCTCTAGTGGAGTACACAGCTACAGCACCGCCTATGACCGCCACACTGGTTCCAACAGCCACACCTACTGAGGAAGCAGGTCTGGTGCTCCTGGCGAGCGAAACGCCCACGCCACTACCGACTGAGACACCGCCGCCCACCGCCACAGCGACACCGCTGCCAACGGACACCGCAACGGTAACTGAGACACCGCCGCCCACAGCGACAGCCACCGTCACGCCAACCACAACGCTCAGTGCAACATTCACGGCGACGGCTACTGCAACATTTACGGCCACAGCTACCGCAACGCCGACAAGTACAGCGACGTTTACAACCACACCGACCACCACATTCATACCGATAGTCACCGCCACAGCGACGGCCACAGTCACACCCACGATTACCGCATCACCGACCGCGACATTCACAGCGGCACCATCGTTCACCCCTACGTTTCTCCCGTCACCAACCCGTACCGGCGGTGGCATGGGGCAAATCGCATTTGTGTCTGAGCGTGATGGCAACCGCGAAATTTACGTGATGGACTATGATGGGGGCAATCCCACACGTCTGACGAACAACACCACCGATGATTGGGACCCTACCTGGTCGCCCGACGGCACGCAGATCGTGTTCTACTCGCAGCGGGACGGCAACGCCGAGATTTACATGATGAATGCGGATGGCTCAAACCAACACAATCTCACTAACCACCCGTCGAATGATAACCATCCGTCATGGTCCCCGGACGGCACGCGCATCGTGTTTAGCTCCGATCGTACCGGGAACGGTGAAGTGTATGTGATGAACGCGGACGGTTCGAACCTGCGCAATATTTCCAACCACCCAGCCAATGACGGGGGCGCGGAATGGTCCCCGGACGGCACACGTATCGTGTTCAGCACAAGCCGCGACGGGAACTCGGAAATCTACATCATGAGCGCCGATGGGGGCTTCCCCACACGCTTGACATTCCATGACGCAGACGACAGCTTCCCCACCTGGTCGCCGGACGGCACACAGATCGCGTTTGCGAGTCTGCGTGATGGGCAGTGGGAAATCTACGTCATCAATGCGGACGGCGCCAACCTGCGCAATGTAAGCAATGCCAGCTCTAACGAATGGTGGCCGGAGTGGTCCGCCGATGGTGCGTTCATTGTGAGCAACTCAGATCGTGATGGTGTCGGCAGTATCTATATCATGGCTGCCAATGGGGGTAATCAACGCGCGCTCACCGGGCCAGGAACCTGGGAAGACAGCCCTGCATGGCGTCCGGCTTTGGGTGGGTGATGTGCCATAGCGCGCTTATAGAATAGCGTGGATCAACAACGGGGTAGGCTATAAAAACAGTCTACCCCGTTGCATTACATGCCAGGCAGTCAGGTTACTTCGTGCTCCAGCTAGGCTGGCTGCTAATTGTTGCCAGCAGCAGGAATTCCACCGGCAGATGGGGTGCTATCCACCTGTTCCTCCTCCGCCGACGGTGTTGCAGTCGGCAAGGGCGGTGGATCGCGACGCTCCAGAGCATTCCAATTGCCGTTAAAGATCACCACATCGGGCGCAACCCAGCCGACCGTTTCGTTCGGCAGTTTGATAAAGAACCACCCGCTGTCGGTACTGCTGATCGCAAGGACGCGTGCGATCATGCCCGGCTCCAACCGTCCAACTGGATCATAACTGGTACTATCTCCACTTCTCACATTTACATTTCTATTAGTACTTCTCGCGACAACATGCGGCGCGACAGGAATCGCAGCTTCGAGTACGAATTCCGGCAACAGGACACGACGCATTGTCAGCATAGGGGCCCCTCGCAACACATTGACTTCGCGCCAGATCATATCTGTTGCGTAGCCTAACTGGTTTGCCAGGTCTTCCGACAGCGTATATTCCATCGTACTCAGCACGCGGACGATAGTGTAGGCGTTTAACTCTACCGGCACGTCCGCTTCTAACTGGGTAATCACCACCGCCGCCGCATCTTCTGGGGTTGAACTCTCCCCCGCACCTTCTGGTAGATCAGCTATCAGTAAGGTCGTTGTTGCATGTAACATCACCCCTTCTTCTGCCGCAAACTGCAACACCCAGTCGCCCGGTGTGAACGTCGCAGGGATGGTAGGCGACGCAGTTGGCGTAGGCGATACCGCAATGGTATCCAGAGTTGAG
>CBEVZO010000104.1:0-8625 GCA_965554365.1 uncultured Anaerolineae bacterium | reverse complement strand
CGCAATTGTTCGGCGGCGGCTCGGCAGCGAATGCAGCGGTTGCGCTGGCGCGGTTGGACGTACCGGCGGCGTTTGTTGGTGCGGTGGGTGATGATGGCTACGGACGTTTTGTGCGCGCTGACCTGATCGCCGAAGGGATCGATCCGCGCGGGCTGCGCACGCTGCCGGAGACCTTCACGCCGATGGTGATCGCCATGATCGAACCATCCGGCGAGCGCCTGATCGTCGTGTGGCCGCCGGAGCGCGGCGCGGATGTGCAGTTGACGCCTGACCACATCGACGCCGAGCAAATCACCAGCGCCGCATGGCTGCACACCAGCGGAATGTGTCTGCGCGCGTCGCCCGTGCGCGAGACCGTGCTGCACGCGATGCAGATCGCGCATGACGCAGGCGTACCCGTATCGCTCGATCTCAATCTCCGGCTGGAACTGTGGGGCTGGGGCGATGACATCCGCGCGACAGTGGCGCAGGCGATCCCGCTGGCGGACGTGGTTTTCGGTGGCGCGCAAGAGGAACTCATCCCGCTGACCGGCATCGCGGACCCCGTAGAGGCCGCACGCACGTTAGCCGGTGACGCGCGGATCGTGGTGGCACGGCAAGGCGCATCAGGCGCACTCGCCACCACGCCGGAAGGGGTCGTGCAGGTTCCCGCGTTCCCGACGCAGGTGGTCGATACCCTCGGCGCGGGCGATGCGTTCGACGGTGGATTTATCGCGGCGCGGCTCGACGGGGCTGACGTACAGGAGGCGCTGCGGTGGGGCAACGCAGTCGCGGCGCTGAAAATCCAGCGGGCCGGTGCGCGCGGCGCTCCCACGCGGGATGAGGTTGTGCGCTTGCTCGCTTCTGCAAACTAGAAAATCTGTGCTAGAATCAGGTTATCATCAAGCATTGTCACACACAGGTGCGCCATGAGCAAAAAACCAGCAGGCATGACGATTAATTTTGACCGGCTGCCAGAAGACCTGCAACCTCAGATGCGCCAATTATATGCTGGTACACCTCATGCCACGCCAGAAACATTCCTGCAAGCTGGCGAAGTATATCAGGGTGATGCGTGTGATCTGCTGCCGAAGATTCAACCCAACAGTCTCGCGCTAAGCATCTGGTCTCCGCCGTATTTCGTGGGTAAGGATTACGAAGCACACCTCACATTTGATGATTGGCAAGCTTTGTTATCAACGGTGATCAAGCTGCACTTCCCCATCATCAAACCTGGCGGCTTTCTCGTTATCAATATCGCCGATATTCTAGTTTTTAAAGACGACACCATGCCCCGGATACAAGCTGAGGTTGTGCATAGAAAACGCTCACCTGTGACACGTGAGGCTGTATTGAAAGCGATGGCTGAACATCCTGATTACAATCGCCATCAACTCGCAGCATTACTTGGCTGTAGTGAACAAACGATTGATCGACGGTTGAATGGCAACAACATTCGCGGCGGCAAATATAAAACGCAAACGCGGGTTAAGTTGGTGGGCGGATTGATTGAAGCCTGGGGGCTTGAAACAGGTTTCTACCCTTATGACCGGCGGGTTTGGGTCAAAGACGCCGCCTGGGAAAACTCGCGTTGGGCCAGTTTGTCGTACCGCAGCGTGGATGAATTTGAGTATCTGTTCTTCTTTTGGAAACCTGGCATAACGAAGTATGATAGAAAACGTCTTACCCCTGATGAGTGGAAAACATGGGGTTCGCGTGGTGTTTGGACCATTTCCTCCGTGCGTGCCAATGATGATCATGAAGCCAAATTCCCGGTTGAATTGCCTCGTCGCGTTATTCGTCTACTCACCGATCCTGGTGAAATCGTGCTGGATTGCTTCATGGGTAGCGGCACAACCGCCGTAGCGGCAATACAGGAACAGCGACAGTTCATCGGTATTGAACTTGAGAAACATTACGTTGGCCTAGCACGTAACCGAATCACTGAGGAGAACAAACTTAATGCTGATCGACCCCCATACATTGCAGAATAATCCAGATCGACTAGCAGAGATCGAGAAAGCTTCTCTACGCTTGGTTACCCAAGCATTATGGGATTATCGAACAACAGCGCAAGAGATTTTTCGCCAAGAAGCCGATCTGGTTGCTGACATCGGCGAAGATATTACACGCGAAGCCCTAGATCGGCTGGGAATGGCAAGGATCGATCAACGACTCTTTGGGAAAATCGACTATAAACGCGCACGCTATGTTTTTCATCCCGAATACGCGATCAAACAAGCTTTGTTTATTGATTCAAAAGCCGAGACAATGGCGGGACAAGGTACAGCCACGCTGCAAATCTCACAAACTTCCATGCGCGTTCGGCAAATCCGCACTGGTGAAACACTTGACGAAGCGGGAGGATTGCCGTTTATACTTGACTTGCACAACCAACAATTTATTACGACAACATTGTTTGTGAAGTACAATTATGATGAGCAAGAATCCACGCGAGAACTGAGATCGATCACAGTTGCCGCGCTCCCTAACGGCTTGCTCCAGGCACGCTACAATCCCGATGCTCAAGACACTATCTGGTTAGCTGGGCGCAATGCGCCAACATTAGGCGAAGATTTCCGTGTGCGCCTCAGTTTTCGTCTCCTGAGACAGAAAGCCGCCTGGCGTGTGCAAGTTATTGATATGGATGCAACAAAATCTCGTTGGAATGCATAATCCTAATAATCCGCACCTATAGCACATAAGGCAGGTTCTTATGCCCTTTATCGAAGCTCCTACCACTTTTTACATGGGTCGCCGGTTCGACCCAACCACGCGCCGCTTGCTCGACGATGTGGTGTACTATGATTCGCGCGACCTGACGACACACGCTGTCGTGGTCGGCATGACCGGCAGCGGCAAAACCGGGTTGTGCATCACGCTGCTCGAAGAAGCGGTGATGGACAACATCCCCGCGATTGTGATCGATCCCAAAGGCGACATCACCAATCTGCTGCTCGCGTTCCCAGAACTGCAACCGCAGGATTTCAAGCCCTGGGTGAACGTCGATGACGCGCGCCGTGCCGGGTTGGAGGTAGACGAGTATGCGCAGGACGTGGCGCAAAAATGGCGCGACGGCCTCGCGAGTTGGGGCATCACGCAGCAGCGCGTGCAGACCTTCAAGCAGAACGCGCGCTTCAGCATCTACACCCCCGGCTCCGACGCGGGACTGCCGATCAGCATTCTCGACGCGATGCAAGCGCCGCGTAATGGTTGGCAGCCGGGCGACGACGAGTTCCACCGCGAACAGATTTCGGGCATCACCACCGCGCTGCTGGCGCTCATCGGGCGCAATGTGGAGCCGGTCAAGGATCGCGAGCATGTGCTGATCAGCAATATCTTCGAATATGCGTGGCGGCGCGGGCAAGACCTGATGCTCGAGGACGTGATTCTGCAAGTGCAGAAACCGCCATTCGAGAAACTCGGCGTGTTCGATGTGGATACATTTTTCCCCGAAAAAGATCGCTTCAAGCTGGCGATGGAGATGAACAACATCATCGCCGCGCCCAGCTTCCAGAGCTGGATTCAGGGCGAGCCGCTGGATGTGCCGAATCTGCTCTACACGCCCGAAGGCAAAGCGCGCGTCAGCATCTTCTATATCGCGCACCTCAGCGAAGCCGAGCGCATGTTCATTGTCACGCTGCTGTTGGAAAACATGCTTTCGTGGATGCGCACGCTCAGCGGAACGACCAGCCTGCGCGCACTGCTGTACTTCGACGAAGTGTTCGGCTACTTCCCGCCCCACCCCTACAAACCGCCGAGCAAAGACCCGATCCTGCGGCTGCTCAAGCAGGCCCGCGCGTTTGGGTTGGGCCTGATACTCGCCACGCAAAACCCCGGCGACATCGACTACAAGGGGTTATCGAATGCGGGGACGTGGTTTATCGGCAAGCTGCAAACCGAAAACGACAAAAACAAGGTTCTCAGCGGGTTAGAGAGCGTCGCGACGGTCGATAACGAACTCAACATTGAGGATGTGGATAAACTGCTGAGTACGATTGATCCGCGCGTATTCGTGATGCACAACGTCCATGACCGCAGCGGGCCGATCCCGATCCACACACGCTGGGCGATGAGCTTTCTACGCGGGCCGCTGACGCGCCAGCAGATTCGCATCTTGATGACGGAACAGCGCGCGCATCCGATGTATCCGGCAGGAGCGCAGCAACCCTACGGACCGCCCGGCCAGACGATGCCAGCGGGCACGCAACCGTATGGCACACAGCAGTATGGTGCGCCGCCCGTGCCCCCACCAGGGTCCACGCCGCCACCGACAACGCTGCCCGAAATGCCCGGCACACTGCCGGAGATGCCCGGCGCATCATCATCCGCGCCACCGCGCTACCAACAACCGCCGCCGCGCGCCACATATCCCACGCATCCGCCGGAGCAGCAGACACAAGTCGCGCAGTCGGGCGTAAACTACGGCACGTCGCCGCAGCAGACCATGCACACCGGCAGCGGCAGCGCGGGCGGAGGCGGTCTGCCTGAAGGCTACAACCGCACCCCGCCGCCGATCTCCTCGACCGTGCCGCAGTTTTTCCTCGAACCGCGCCGCTCGATGGGCCGCGCGTTGGGCGAATGGCAGCAGCAGACCGGAATGCGCGCCGACAACGTGAGCGAGGGCCAACTCGCCTACCGACCGATCCTGATCGCGCAGCTTGAAGTGCGCGTCGCGGATCGCAAAAGCGGCCTGTCGTTTATCGAAGACATCGCCTACCATGTGCCTGAGGTACCGCGCGCCGGGTTGATCCGCTGGGATGAGCATCTCGCGCCGTTCGTTGATCCGCGCAACACGTACACCGAACCGACCACTGACGCGATTTATGGCGATCTAGCGCCAGGGCTGTCGGATACTAAACGCATGACCGCGATCAAGAAAGAGGTCGTCGATTACATCTACAAAACGTTCGCCATCGTTATCCCCTTCAACTCCGAACTCGACTTTTACGGCGAGCCGGGGATGCCGCAGCGCGATTTCACGGTGCAGGCCAGCGGCATCGCGCGGCAGCGGCGTGACGACGAAGTCGATAAGCTGATGATGAAATACGACGACAAGTTCGACAAGCTGGAATCACGGCTGCGCCGGGCGGTGCGCGACATGGAATCGGAACAACAACAGCACCAGACCCTGCGCGGCGAAGAACTCTTTACGATGGGCGAGGCAGCCATGAGCCTGCTGCGCGGACGCACCGCGTATACACTCTCGCGCGTCAGCCGCACGCGGCGCTATCGCCAACAAGCAAGCGGCGACATCGTGGACGCCCAGCAAATGATCATAGAACTGGAAGGGGAACTCGACGAGACGCAGATGGAAATGGAACGCGATCTCGGACGCATCGACCAGAAGTGGGGCCGCGCCGCGCAGATCATCGAGGATCACCGCATCACGCCCTACAAAAAGGACATCCACCTGACGATCTACGGTATCGGGTGGCTGCCGCAGTGGATCGTCACGTCCGGCGGACGGGCGGCGACCATCGCGGCGTGGTAAGCTGGTAAAAACTCACCGCATCCCCAACGTGATTGCCGATCACGCGCTCCCTCTCTGGTCTATATAGGCCGGAGAGGGAGTGCAGGTATCACGCATCTTCGCTAGCTGAGAGCGCCGCACGGATGGCATCAACGACCGCGTCACGCTCGCCCAGCACCTCATCATTCGAGAAACGTAGCACGCGCAATCCAAGCGACTCCAGATATTCCTGGCGGATCGCGTCTTCTTCCTGCGTATAGTCGTGGATTGCCCCGTCAACCTCGATGATCACGCTGGCCTCGAAGCAGTAGAAATCGACGATGAAGCGTTCTATCGCATGTTGGCGGCGGAACTTCGCATCCGCGATCTGCCGGTTGCGGATTGCTTGCCAGAGGGTATCTTCAGCGCGCGTGGGTGCGTGACGCATTTGCCGCGCCAGCGGTTTAAGTTTGGGCCAGAGTGCGGGCGGTGCGGCGGTGGGGATGGGCGGTTTGTCGCGTTTGGACATGGTGAAATTCCCCTGGCGTAGCAAATGCGTGTGGTGTGGTTACGCGTGCGCAATGCACCTCACCCCTAAATCCCCTCTCCAACCAAGTCGGTTTATCTCGCTGGCGCTCGATAGAACCTTTGGAGAGGGGACTTGGACACGCACGCATGTGTGTCTAATCATATAATGCGTGCCATTTCCCTGCAAGCGGATCAATCTGCGGCGCGCGCAGCCTGCTCCCCCTCTCCAAAACTTTGCCGAACGCCAGTGAGGCAATGTGACTTGGTTGGAGAGGGGGCCGGGGGGTGAGGTGGATTTTGCGCCCAACTGCCCCACCACACCGCACAATCATCCCCCATCAATTGGTGGCGGTGGCGGTGGCGGCGCTTCCGGTTCCTCTGTGGCTTCCGGTGACGCGCCATCCTCGCCGCCCGGCTCCCAATCACCCACGCAACCGTTGGGCAGCGATCCCCACGCGTCAGGACACGCGTCGTCAGCATCTAGCACACCATCGCCATCAGCATCTTCCAGATCGTCACCTTCGTCTGCATCGTCCTCGTCCGGCGTGTCGATCACCTCCGGCAGCGCCTCGATGTGGAACTCAAACAGCAGATCGCCGAACACCGGGTCCGGATCAATCACTACCTGGCGGCGCTCCTGTTCGCGGCCTGCGTTGGTGAGGACACTCGTCTTGACCAGCAGCAATAGCCCGCCGTCCTCCACCACGCGGAAAATGCGGAACGTGCGCGGCTGCCCGATCAACACGTCGAACCGGAAGCCCGGCACGCCGACCGCGTCGAGGTCCGGCTCGTAGACCAGATCGAACACCAGGCCCTGCCCATCCTCGCGCACAGCGTAACCCGCCATGCCGCGATCCCGCACTTCCGCCACAACATACGTCCCGTTCGCATTCAACAGATCGCTGATCACGCCGACCGCGCCCGCACTCCACCCCGTGTTCGCCACCGCGACATAGATCAACGGCGTGGCGGCCTGCTCCTCGGCGGTGAGTGTGATACGGCGTGCGAGGCGCAGGTAGTCGGGCGGATCATCCGGGTTAATGGCCTGGATCAGCGTCGGAATCGCGGGATCGGCATTGAGCAGGATCAGCGTGTCCTCCACCGGATCGTCACCGTCGCCGCCATCCTGCGCGCGAACGGACAATCCCGGCACGCTCAACAATATAATCGCCAGCAGCAACCCGGTTAATGCGCAAAATAGACGTTTATTCATCCTCCTGCCCCTTTCGATCATGACTGAATGTCTGCGTGTCTTGCTCCCCCTCTCCGGCTTGACGGGAGAGGGGGCTGGGGGGTGAGGTGCATTGTATTCTACTCCGGCGTCACAATTCCCTCTTGTACCAGATAATTGTAGATTACATCGTGCGTCCACACATGCCCCAACGCGTTGAAATGGCGATCTTCGGGCAGGTAAATCAGGTCATACACCTGTCCGCCCGCCTCGGCGGCGTAAGTTTCGTACAGCGGGCGCGTGGGGAGCAGCAGCGCGGGCGTGTCGTCCAGCATCGCCGCGAGACGTGTTTCCGGCAGCGTGTCGTCCCATTCCCACCCGGCGACCAACTCCGGGAACCAGCCGGATACGTTCTGGATGAACTCCGCGCCGATGAAGACCGGCACAACCACGAGTTGCGCGCCGTCGTCCGCCACCTCCTGCGCCAACAACCGCAGCCCCGTCGCCGTGCGATCCCACGCTTCGGCGTAGCCTTCCGGTTCCGGCTCCGTGACGTAAATGTAAAACTGCGGATGCACGCGCGTCAGCACACCGCCGGGCGTCATCACCGGATCAGGCGGATCGCCGAGCCGGATGAACAGGCGCGCGAGATTCGTCTTGCGCAGCGGCTCCGGCAGTGCATTGTAGATTTTGCGCGAGCCGTTCGGCGGCAGTGGTTGGTGATTCGTGTCTACGATCTGCACATGGTCGCCGTCGATGACGTAGTCGAAATTGGTGTCGTTGATGTTGGGATAGAAGAAGCGCGGATCATTATCTGCCACGTCGTTAATGTAAAACAACAGCACCACGAGGTCCGCCTCTAACCGGTGGCCCACATGGTGATAGTAGAGATATTCTTGCAGCGTGCCCCACCCGGTGCGCCCCATCGCCAGCACTTCATAGCGGCGCGCGTCGGTGTCGTGCTGCGCGAGCGTCTCTCCTAACAGCCCGTAAAATGTCTGCTCATAGTCCACTTGCAGCGACTCAACAAACGAATCCCCGATCACCAGAATGCGGTACACATCGTCGGGCTTGTCGTAGCTGGCGTCCGGCCCGCGCATCCCCATGTTGTTGTATTCCACAACGGTGTCATAGACGATGCGCCCCTCGCCATCGACCATGTACGCGTGCGCGACTGCATTGGGGTGCGGCCCGTACCCCGTGAGATGCCCCCACTCCACTTCACCGTGATCTTCCAGATATTCCATGTACCCATAGCCCGCGACAGGCCGTTCCACCTGTGGCGCGACGGTCGGTGCGGGTTCCGGCGTGGCGGTAGGCGCAGGAGTCGCTGTCGGTGCGGATTTCGTCGGGGCTGGCGTGGTGGGTTCTGGCGTGGCAGAAGGTGCGATTTGCTCTGGTTCAGCGGCAGATTCCTCCGGCGGCGTTTCGGGCTGTGCCACTGGTTGTGTAACGATGGGACGCCGCGCTTCAGCGTCCTCGCGCTCGATGTCAT
>CBEVZO010000103.1:0-8626 GCA_965554365.1 uncultured Anaerolineae bacterium | reverse complement strand
TCCGGCGGTCAGCAGCAACGTGCCGCTATCGCGCGAGCGTTGGCGAACGATCCGCCGCTGATTGTGGGCGACGAACCCACCGGCAACCTCGATTCCGTCTCGGCGGGCTTGATGTTCGCGTTGTTTGAAGACCTGGTGGCGCAAGGGAAAACGATGGTCATGGTCACGCATGACAGAGACCTGGCGGGTAAAGTCCCGCGCGTGCAAGAAGTGCGCGACGGCCTGCTGCTGGATGCGTCGGAGGTCGATCAACGGCTGATGACGAAGGCGGGGGCGAGCCAGTAATCCCCGCTGCACCGCCACCCCGTGTAGCACACATCCAGAGGCCGTTTGAAAACCTCACTCCCCGGCCCCCTCTCCACGCGGCGGAGAGGGGGAGAAAACCGCACACAAAAAGTCCCCTCTCCGCGCGTGGAAAGGGGATTTAGGGACGAGGTAAGTTGTAGTAGGGCGCGGTCGTTTTTTCGTTCTGTTATTCTCGTGTGGAGGGCGTCCCCGCCGGGCGGAACAGATCTTCGACCAGCAGGAAGATATCTGAACTAATCGGGACCAACACCTCATCCCCACTGTCAGTGGTCCGCTGATACACCTCGTCATACGAAATCTGCGCTTGCCGGATGTTCTGATCAGCCACATCCTCGGCGGCGCGTGCCAGCGCGATGATGTCATCCAACGTCAGGTTCATTTTCACGTTGTCCTGCACTGACGCCCACAACGCGGGGATTTCAGGCAGCAGCGATGTTACCCCGCCCAGGCTCAACACCTTCTGGCGCACATTCAGGATCACTTCTTGCTGGCGGCGCGAACGCCCGATGTCACCTTCTTCATCGCCGTGCCGGACGCGCGCATATTGCAGCAAATGCTCGGCATCGAGTTCCTGACAGCCGGCCTCGAAATGCACGGTCATGTACCCGTAGCTGCCATCGGGATAAGCGTCGTCATGGATTATCTCTGTGGGGCACACTTCAATCGGCCCCACCGCGTCGATTAGGGTGTAGAACACCTCGAAGTTGATCAGCACATAATACTGGATGTTGACGCCGAGTTCCTTCTCAATCGTGCGTACTGCATACGCCGGGCCGCCGCCGCCCGGATAGCTGATCTCATCGCCCATGATGTTCGCGCCGTTGATGCGTCCTGATGTGTTCAAGCCGGGATATTCCACCCACAAGTCGCGCGGAATCGAGAGGATCGCGGCGGTCTTGCCCACCGGGTCCAACGAAAACAGGATCATCGTGTCAGTGGGAAACGCGCCTGTCTCGCCCGCGCGCTGGTCGATACCCATCAGCAGCACCGACACCCGGCGCGGATCATTCAGCGATGGCGCGGGGTCTTCGGTCGGCTGTGGCGCACTGGTGGCCCCTGGATCAGGCGTGGTGTCGGCGGGCACAGCCGTCGCCTCGGCTACCGGCGTGTAAGTCGGCGGCGGCGGTGGATCGGTCGGTGCGGGATCGTCATTCGCGGCGGGGCGTCCAAACTGCGGCGGATCAGGTAGTCCGGCCACGCTGTCGAATTCCATCGCCCGGTCGCGCACAAACGTATACGATAGCGCCGATGACGCGACCGCGATCACGGCTATTCCGAATACCCACACCCATGCAAACCACTGGGGAATACGCATGTCTTGCATCCTCCGCGCCGGGAAAAGTGTCCATCATCATTGGCGGCATTATAACGCAAAACGCAGGGCAATAAACCCCGCGTTCATCTGCTGATCACCTGACGCTGCGGCATGAGGCCGGGACGTGACTGCTATGGCGCGCGGCGGAACTGGTAGAGCTTGTTGCCCGCCAGCACATACATATTGTTGCGCACTACGGAATCTGCATAAAAGCCGGTGAGGTTGTCGAACGCGTCCGGCATGTTGCGCGGACGGTAGCCCCACTCAAACGTGCCGCCCCAACGGAACTCGAAAATCGCGTCGGCGGCGGGGTCCACGATGTACACATGGCGTGAAAGCGGATCGTTGTCCATGAACATCGCCGCCCCACTCATCGGCAGGCCCTCCGGCGCGTCGCGGAATGTAAACGGCTCCTCCTCGGCCACGCCGCGCGGATTGTTGCGGCTGTATAGGCGCACTTCGCCGTCAGCATACAGGATGAACACCGCGCCCTCATCGCTGATGCCGAAATCAACCGCGTCAGCGAGATCGGGACGCTCGTCGCCGTTGAAATATTCCTCCGGCGCACTGGCATAGGCGCGCACTCCGGCAGGCGGCACATAGCGCCAAATCTGATCGGCCCCCGCGTCGAGGATATAAATGTTGGAGCGGAAGACTGCCAGCGCACGCGGCTCCACCCACCAGTTATCAATCGCTAACTGCTGCGCGCTCTCGAAAAACGTCGCGGAGTAGGCGAGTAATTGCCCATCGCGGTCCAGCGCAATCAGCACGTTATCGTGCGCCGTGCCCCCGCTGGAAAGCCACTCAATATCGACAAACTCGCCCACCACATACGTGTCGCCCGCGCTGCTGATCACCTGTCCGGTCCACAGGATCGGGGAGTTGTCGCGCGTGGTCAGGCTGTCGCCGGTTTCGTTAAGTGTATCGTGGTAGATGCGCCCGTTCGCGCGATCCAGCGTGTAGAGGTCTACGCCACCGTTGACAATCGGCCCCACGAGGTCCGCATCGCCCGCGAACTCGTGCAGCACCTTGAGATCGCGTCGTTGCACCGCGTCGAAGCAGTCCAGATAATTGCGCGCGTCCGCGATGATCACCTGCACGTCGAGGTCGTTGGGGCGATAACGCTCCGCGCGTTGTGCGAGGTCCAGCACCTTGACCCACTGCAAACGCTGGATCGGGTCAGCACACTTTTCGTCGGAGACCTCGTACATCTCGACCGCGAGCGCATATTCTTCCTCTGCGCGCTCCATGTAATACTGAAACTCCCCCTTACCCCGTTCCGAGAGTGCCAACCCGACCACCACCACCACGATCACGAAGGGGATTAGCACCGCCATGCCAATCGCGATATTGGTCGAGATCACCGGTTTGCCGTCTTCGCGCGCTTCGGGGATCACTTTCTCTAGGACGTCCGATGCCCCCCCCACGACGGACAGTACCGCCGATAGCCCGGTACGCGCGGTATTACGAGAAGTACGCTGCACCTGGGTGCGCGCTCGCTCTAACGCCGACGGGCCACGCGGCGCAGTCGTCGCATCATCATCAACGGCGGAGAGCGGCGTACTCAGCCGTAAACGCAGGCCTTTTAACACACGCCCCGCAGAAATACCGGACGTTACCGGATCGTCTGACGCAGCGCCCTCGGCGGCGGCGTTGGCAGTGTCACTCACATCGCGACGCACAGCAGCGGCAGGTTCAGCGGCAGGCGGTGGCATAGGTGTATCCTGCGGAGTGGCATCCTGGCGCGAGAAGGCGGCGGGTTTGCTGCGCGGACGCAACCTCGGCGTGGATCGCTGGCGCGGCGTCATCGGGCGCACGGCAGAATCAGTTTGCGGTGTGGCAGTGACGGGAGGATCAGCGGGCGGCGGTAGCGGCTCCGGCGCGGATGGCAGAATCCGTTCAGGCGCAGAACGTGGAGTGCGGGGACTGGGCTGTGGTGCTTTCCCGGTGGGATCGCTGGTTCCCGGTCCGAGGAAACGGATAATGCTGGCTGTTGTTGCATCACCCGCCAGCCCCTTGACGCGCTCCAACATATCCGCGACGTTTTTGGCGCTGAGGGTCGAGCGCAATTCTTCGTCACTGCGTTCAATCAGGCTTGCATCTGCCAGCAACAGCGCCTGCCCTGGCGCGACGGTATAATGCGTCAGTTGGATGTCGGGTGTCTCGCCCACCCCCAACGGACGGAGCGCCATCTCCAGCGGATCATGGCGGTCGGGGGGCAGCAATGCCAGGTCGGGCCACTGTTGCAACACACCGAACATACGCCCGCTGCGTGCGACGTACAACTCGTTGCCACGCAGCACCAACGCCAACGCCCCCACGCGCCAGGGCTGCGGCCCCGCATCTGACGCGTTGAGCGCCTCCGTGTGGATCGCGCCGAGCGCCTCGCGCAGCCCGCCCGTGATCCCGCCGCTGGTCCCGAAATAGACATCCACGCCCAACTGTGCCAACGACTCAAACACACTGGACGACGCACGCATCCCGGCAGCGGGCGTGAGCAGCATAAAGAATGTGTCATCCTCACGCGCGCGTGAGGCACGCCTGGGCGCACGTTCCGCCAACGCCCCCGGCGGCGACATCCGCACCGCGCGTCCACCCACGACCAACAATTGTCCCGTAAACGCTACAACACCCGTGTCCTCTGCCATGCCCTGACCATCCCATGATTGTGATCTCGCCGCCCATTGTACCTCAAGAGCGACGTGACGCGCAGGGCGTGCAGGCCCCCAATATTTGAAAAATCCTTAACAGATGACCCTTGACGCCCCCTGATCCTAATGGTATATTACGCATCGTTGATGCGGGGTAGAGCAGTGGCAGCTCGTCGGGCTCATAACCCGGAGGTCGCAGGTTCGAATCCTGCCCCCGCTATAACAAATCCCCAGTCGTTGCGGCTGGGGATTTTTTTTGCGTGTGTGCTATCGCGCTGACGTTATTGCGGACTGTACCATCCGCGAGAATTAGCTGAGATATGAGGCTAGACACGTTGTGCGCGCATTGAGGTCACGAGCAAGGTTGCTGCCGCCACTGCATTGGCGTCATTGCAGAAAACGTTTGGCAAGCGAAACCAGGGTTAGCGGCTCCACTGGTTTGAGCAACACAAGATCGGCGGCGCTCAAGTCAACATACCGTGCTATCAGATCGTTGCCTGTTACGATAATCACATGGACTTGTTCCAGGATATCTTGTTGGCGCATGTACTCGATAACATCCAATCCAGAAACCTCAGGCATGTTAATGTCCAAAATGAGCATATCTGGCAAGGTGCTGCTTAACTGCCGTTGCGCCTCAGCGCCATTAGACACAGTAGTTACTTCAAACTCGGCGTGTATAAATACCTCGGCAAATATACGCTGCAAGTCTGGGTTATCTTCCGCGATGAGTATCCGGGTGGTCATGTTTGTCTCCCTAGCACAAGTAACACGCGAGAAATAGTTATGCTGCCGCATAGGTCTATGCCTGGCAGCAGGTGGTGTATCAGGAGGGTGTAGGTATTGTAATTTGATACACACATTGAGGTTCGCTCAGACCTTTCAATTTAACCTGGGGAATGGCGGTGCTTCGGAATCCGTTGGCCGAGTCCGGTAACGCAGTGTAGACGTCGGCAGAGATGATGATCTCTCTATCGGAAGCAAGCTCAACCAAACGATGCGCGATATTCACTACATTGCCCATCACTGTGTAACGCATCAATTCTGCCGCGCCCACATTCCCCAGCACAACTTCCCCCTGGTGTATGCCAATACCCAGCCCCACCTTAATGCCCAACTGCAACCACTCATATCGTAAGTCGTTAAAAAGCTCTTGCATTTTTAAAGCGGCCTGGACCGCCAGAAAACTGGGGGCGGGCACATCATAGGGCACATTAAACGCGACCAGTAATTCATCGCCTATTAAGTCGAAGATCACCCCGCCGTGCCGGTCTGCGACCTTCATCATGGCGCTGAAGAACTTGTCGAGTACATGCAGCATATTTTCGGGAGGCGTATGAGACGCCATGTGAGTGAAACCACGCAAATCGGCAAACATCACGACGGCGTGGCGGCGCTGGCGGCGTGTGAGCAGTTCGGGATCCAGTTTCGCCTGCGTGCGTAAGGCGTCGGTCATGTAACGGGATAGTGAACTCTGAATATCCTCTGTCTCTTTAGTGACATTGAGCAAAACACGGATACGCGCAATTAACTCTGTGATCTCGTAGGGCTTCGCCATGATATCGTTCGCACCGGCTTCCAACCCGCGTACACGTTCGTTGGCGGCCACGCCGAGCGCGCTTAACATCAGGATCGGCAATACTGCCGCCGGATACTGCTGGCGCACACGCCGCGCGACTTCAAACCCATCCATGTCAGGTAACATCAAGTCCAGCAAAATTAAGTCGGCTTGATGATCACCCAACCATATCAATGCACTCTGCCCATCAGATTTGCAGACTACATCAAAGTGATAGTGGGTGAGCTGGGTACGCAGGATTGTCTGTGTGTCGGGGTTATCCTCCACAATCAGAATCAACGGCGTGCCGGCACTACGTTGTGGGACTTCCAGTTGAGTATTGCACATCATACGAGTTATTCCTGGTAGACGTTTCACAGTCATACAGACACGTCACACGTTAGCCCAAGATATCGATGACATCATCGATAAAGTTGGTCGGATGAAGTGGCTTGGGAAAGTAAGCGTTAAACCCTGCCAGGAGTGCGTCCTGGGCAACGTTGACGGAGTGATAGGCCGTGACTGCGATCACAGGAATATGCGCCGTAGCCGGGTTAGCACGGATTTCCATCAATGTTTGCCACCCGTCCAATTCTGGCATCGCCAGATCCATAATAATCAGAGTGGGGTCTAGCTCTGCAAGCATATCCAAACACTCATACCCATTGTGGGCAGTGAAAACCGCGACGTTATAGTGCATCAAGATTTCTGAGATCACCTGAGCGCTATCGTGTTCGTCTTCTACTACCAAAACTTGCCATGTGCTGAGATCCATTGTGATATCCTCTCGCTTAGCGACTGATTTGATCGTGCGGAATGTTGCTACTGCGCTGACAGGTCGCCTAAGCAGCGTTCAATTTCGGTCCAAAAGGTGGGCAACCAGAACGGCTTAGCAATGTAGCCATCAAATCCTGCCTCTATTGCACGTGCTTGGTCACCACTCATGGCGTGGGCGGTGAGCGCAATCACTGGTACATTGGCTAACCTGGGATTGGCCCGTATGCGCTTCAACATTTCCCACCCATCCATGTTCGGCATTGATAAATCCGACAGGATAAATGTGGGGGATATGTCCTCCAACACTTTTAATCCTGTCACACCATCCACTGCGGTGTACACCTGTGCGCCGTAAAACGTGAGCACCTCTTTTGGAATACTGAGGTTATCCGGTTCGTCGTCGACGATGAGTACCGTCCAATTGGCTGCGGCAGCGCCTTCTGACATGATCATCCCCCCTATAACTCACTTACGACGTGTGTGGGTTCTTCGACAACCAGCGGCAGCAGCACGGTGAACATGCTCCCTTTGTCAAGTTCACTTTGTACCCGCACATTCCCGCCCATCATCAAGGCGAGGTTGCGCACAATCGCCAACCCAAGTCCCGTGCCCCCATGCTTGCGGCGGGTTGACCCATCAATCTGCCGGAACTCGTCGAAGATGTATTCCTGTGCATGTGGAGGAATCCCCACACCGGTGTCGCTAACCACCAATTGCCAGGTGTCGCGCTGTTTCTGAACGTGCAGCTTGACATGGCCCTCAGTGGTGAACTTGATGGCGTTCGAAAGCAGATTGAGCGCAATTTGGTTGAGACGGTCGGCATCGCCGACAATCACCTTGGGCATCCGATCATCAAGTACAACCTGCAAGTCGAGGTCTTTGGCATCTGCCAAACTTTGCACCTGAGCGATAGCTTCATCGAGCCACGTTTGCACAACAAACGGCTGTTTCACGAGGTCGAGCCGCCCGGCTTCAATCTTGGAGAGGTCGAGGATATCATTGATGAGATTGAGCAGATTCCTACCGTTAAGCAGAATACGTTCATGGAAATCATGTTGCTTCTCGGTCAATTCACCCGCAATGCCCGCCAGCAGAATTTGACCATAGCCAATAATCGCGTTTAGTGGCGTGCGTAGCTCGTGCGACATAGTTGCCATGAATTCACTTTTGAGTTTGGTGGCGTCTTCAGCTTTCTTACGGGACAGCGCCAGTTCGTGGCTGGTCTGCGCCATACGAGTGGCATACGTTTTGATCCGGTCTTCTGCTTGTTTGCGCTCGGTGATGTCGCGGTCGTACACCAACACGCCGGTGAAGTTGTTTTCGGCGTCAGTCAAGGGGATGGCTTTGCGCCAAATTTCAATCGTGTCGCCGTCGGCTCTTACGTGTGAAAACTCTGCCCCGGTGACTTCCAGGTTGCGCAATTTCGGAAATTCTCGCTGGAAAAGTTCCATTTCGTCTGCTAACGCGGGGCCCATCACTTTGGCGATGTGTTGACCAATCAGTTCTTCCTTCGCACGCCCAAACAGAAGGGGCGTTTCCTGGTTGCAGTTCACGAGATGGCCTTCGGTATCCAGCACACTCACCCCGTCGGGCGCTGAATCGAATAGCAGGCGATACCGTGCTGCGCTGGCGCGTACTTCGGCTCCGCGCTGCTGCACAGCCCCCGCCATTTCGTTGAATGTGTGGGCTAACTGGCCCAATTCATCCTGGCCTGTCTCATCAACACGCGCCGTAAAATCGCCCTCGGCGAAGCGTTGCGTAGCGCCGGCCAATACGTCAATGGGGTGGGTGAACTGGCGTGTCAGGAGGCCCGTGCCGACCAGACCAATGATGATCGTGACCAGTGCAATAATGCCCAAGATCGTTGGTGCTCGGTCTGCCTCCGGGACAATCTCGGCAGTCGGGCGTAAGGTGAGCAACGTCCAATGGCGATCTGTAGCCCCATCCACATTGATGGCGGTGTGTGTGTACAGCGTTGGCCCCACTTCTAAGTATTGGCTGCCTGCCGAGTCCAGCACA
>CBEVZO010000102.1:0-8710 GCA_965554365.1 uncultured Anaerolineae bacterium | reverse complement strand
TGCATGGCCTCGTCGATGTTCTATGCTACGCGGCTTGAAATGGATAAAGTCGAGTATAACACACGGGCACATATATAGCGGCGCTTCAATATTACAGCTTACCAACAGCAGCATGATAAGCACTATGCCCAATAACGCCAGCACAGCAAGCTCCGCCTCATACGGGGAAATCGGCCAAAAGACAGCGAGGAAAATAAAGATCATAGTCACCAGGATAGCAAAAGTAAGTAGATTGTTCTCTGCGTCGTTCTCGCACCAACTACCGCTATAAGTCGTTTCCTTGCTGCTAAACAACGTGATCATCAATGCGAACACCAGCAGCATTCCGATCACAAAACCCCAAATGCTCTGCCGTTTTCCGTAGTTATACGATTGATCATCCTGATCCATACCGCCGCCTCCTGCACACCGACAGTATAGCGCAAATTCAAATGGCCCTCGGCTTGTGAATGATCACAGCAAATCGAGGGCCGTTTCACGGTCCGGCTTGTATGTAGCCCGGTGCATGTGCGCCGGGCAATCGGCGATCGCCGCATCATCCATTGAGTGCAGTTTTACAGATACTGCTCGCGCTTTTCGAGGGCAGCAGCCACACGCCGGATCGCGACAATCTGCGCGGCAGTGCGCAAATCACACGCAAAATCCGCCGCTGTGCGCAGCGCCTCATCCAGCGCCCGCACCAGCACACGCCGCAACTGCCGGTTCACTTCGGCGTTGTTCCAGCGGAATCCCTGCGCGGCCTGCACCTGCTCAAAATACGACACAATCACACCGCCGGCGTGCGCCAGAATATCCGGGATCACGGTCACATCACGCCCCGCCAGCACTGCATCCGCGTTCGGGATCGTGGGACCGCTGGCCCCCTCTACCACCAAAAACGCCCCGATATCGGTGGCGTTGTGTGCGGTAATCTGGTTTTCGCGCGCGCAGGGCAGTAATACGTCCACATCCAGCGCCAGCAAATCAGCATTCGTGATCGGATTTGCCTCACGATACTGCGTCAGACGGTCACCGCGCGTAGTGTGCGCTAGTACGTCGTCGATGTCCAACCCATCAGGATTAACACAGCCGCCCGTGCTGCTGCTCACCGCGATGACACGATAGCCCATCTCGTGCGCGATCGTCGCCGCGCATGACCCGACACTGCCAAAGCCCTGCACCGCCACACGGATACGCGCCGGATCGCCGTGTCCCATGCGGCACAACGCCTCATCCATGCAATACACTACCCCGCGCCCTACCACATCGGGACGCGAATAATTGGTGTTGAGCAACTGCTGATCGCCGTTGTGACCGGGCCGGTAGCCTGTGGTCATGCGCGCCGTGTCAGTGATCCACGCCATCGTCTGCACATTTGTGCCCATGTTCGGCATGGGAATATCACGCCGTGCCCCAAATAGACCAAACTCGACCGTATACCGTTGGGTCAGGCGTTGCAGTTCATCCTGCGTCATACCACGCGGATCGCAAATCACGCCGCCCGTCGCACCGCCATAAGGTAGATTCAGCAGCGCACAGCTCCACGTCATCCACAACGCGAGCGCGCGCGCCTCGTCCAGCGTCATATCCGGCGCATAGCGCATCCCGCCCTGCGGCGGACCCAACGCAGTATTGTGATGTACCCGAAAACCGGTGAATATGTGCAACGCGCCGTCATCCATGCGCACGGGGAAATGCACATGCAGTTCGCGGTGCGGCACGCGTAGTAGGGCTTGTGTATCAGCGGATAAATCTAAGTATGCCACCGCACGATCATATTGTTGCAACGCCGCATGGTAGGTGTTTGTGCGGGCTGTTTCGGTCGGAACACCCATAATGTTAAACGCTCCTGTATCCTGTAACAGCAATAATATTGGAGTAGCATCACGCGCAGGGATGCACCCTCATGCTGCCAGTATACAGGGGATATTGCCAATTGGAATTAGGGAAAATGCCTAATTGGGCATTTGCACAAACGACAGGCGGAGCGCAAACCACGCTCCGCACTGCACGATTTTTTCACACTATGCGACTGCGTGTTATTCCGCGCCGTCAGTAGTATCAGGTGTATCAGGTGTATCGGTCAGGACATCGAACGTTTTGGTTATGACACGTTCCTCGTCAATGAAGACATCCACCGACCACTCGCCTAACACCCAGTCCTCGCCGCCCGATGTTTCCCAGTCCAGCCCCAATAGCACAAAGGGGACCGTCTCATCCGCTTTGAGCGTATTGGTCGCATACTGCCCACCGTTTGGTGCGTTGAAGACCGCATAAATTTCTAACTCGCGGCGGTGCGTGTTGAGTTCCACCACCACATTGAGATCATCCTGCGGGTGGAACGCCGCCGTTTTGGTCACGCTATCGGGGGTTGACCCGTCGCCAGCGGCAGTATAAGCGGTTTGCACCAGCTCATCCGTGCCACATGCCGCCAGCAGCAGTGTCAAAACCAGTGTCGCCAGGACCATTGTCCGCCCGGTGATCATACGCTTCATTGTTGGGTTGCCTCCTGCGCCGCGCGGGATACAGTCTGTCGCGCGCATCATATTCCAAATACTATACACGATTGCTCAGACGCTTCATCATACCGCAAACCGCGCGGGTAGACACATTTCTCCCCCGCCGTGTGCGCGAACGGGTGCATTCGGATTTTGGGGCGGGTGTTAGGATATGTTCCCGGTTGCCTTTTGCCCCCCCCCAGCCGCTGGCGGGGAGGGGGCGCGAACAAGTTCGCGTCAGGGGCGGGGCTAACCTCAAACCAGTTGCCCCAAGATTGAAATGCACCCCAGTCTCACTACCCGGTTGCTCCTGCCACCGCCGCCGTTTATACTGGAACGAGGACAAATCTGCACCGCCAACGAAGGGAACACAATGCCAGTCATCTACATCAGCTACGGTCCCTCAGACGATAACACCGCGCGCCTACTGGCCGCTGATCTGCGCACGTTAGGCGCGCAGGTATCGCTAGAAGCCAACCATGTACGGTTTGCGCCCACACGCCCGCGCATCCTGGCTGAGCCGGTCCGCCGCTGCACGATCATGCTCGTCATCCTCAGCCCAGACGCGCTGAACTCGGACCTGGTTACTGCCGAGTGGCGCTATGCGCTCGATCACGACACCCCGCTGATTCCGCTGCTGCACCGTCCCGCTGACATCCCTGACCGCCTACACGCAATCCCTATCATCGACTTCGACATCGCACGGTATCCACAGGCGCTCGAAGAACTGCACTACACGCTGAGCGCATACGGCATCGCGCTAGAATCGCTGTCGCTCCTCACCGCGCAGTACAAAGCGGAATGGCAGGCCACCATGCAAACCGCACGCGACGCCCGCGCCAAACACACGTCACGGGATAATATCCTGGCAGGCATCGGCGGCACGCTGATCCTGGTGTGCTTCTTTTTGCTGGCGGCCTACTTCGTGCGGCTGATAAACAGCGCAGACCAACACCACGACCGGAATCTGCTCATGGCGGTTGATTTTACACTGGCGCAAGTCTGGGGCTGGAGCAGCATCGTGATCGAGATCATCCTGCTGATCGTGGGCGGCATGTTGGTCGCGCGGCGCTTCGGATCACCGACATTCCTACACCTCAACATCTCACGCACGGCAGGCGCGATCCTGCTGCTGCTGGTAAGCATGGTAGTTCTGCACGCGCAAGAAACCCGCACCGTCGATCTAACCGATATCGCCACCGCAACACTGAGCGACAACGATCTGGTACGCGAAAAATCGCGCACCCTGGCACTGGATGACGGTGGCGGTGGTGGCTGGATCGGCCATCAATTCTATATGCTGCTACGGCAGCCTCTCGGTGCGTTTGGCACGACGATCCTGCTGCTGGCGGCAGGCGGTCTCGGTGCGCTGCTGCTAGGGGGAGTTTCGCCCGTACGAATAGTAGCCTATCTCACCGCCCATCGCCGCAATATGCAGGAGCGCCAAGCTCGGCGTGCCGTGCGCTACCGCACCCAGGTCGAGGTGATCCCGCCCACACTGGCCCGCCACCGTCCGTCCCCTGAATCTACGGAAGCCACCGTCCCGATCCAGACAATTAATCCCGACGAACTCGACGACTGACCCGCCACCGTCATGCCAGAGCGCGCCCGCAGATGAGCATCTCATGAGCGCCGCGCACCCTTCCCGCCACCGTTGCGTATACATCACTAGCGGTTTATTTGTGGAGTGGAAAGGGATTTCCGATGACGATCACCATTGTTCAGCTTCCTGGCGCGCCGATCTTGCACTGCTTCCTGACTGGCACGATCACCGCCGGCGATATCGACGCCATGATCGACACTTGCACCGGCCTCGCAGCGCACCTCCCCGGCCCGGTGTTCCGTATCACAGAGACGCAAGACGTTGCCACCAGTTTTAGCGATGTCGTGCTGATCCTCGACACGATCTCCCGACGCGAACGCGGGCCCGGCCCCCAATTCATCGACGTGTTGGTGGGACACGGCGAGATGATCGAACTCATCGCCGACAGTGTGCAACAAACACAGTACGGTCGCCAACATATCCCGCTATTCGCCGATCTCGATGACGCACTGGCCTACGTGCGCGCCCGCATCAACGCCACACACGCCGCGTGATCCCGGAATCGGCAGCATAACACGCGCCATACGCATCACATACAACAACCACAACGGCGGACCTGCACACGCAAGTCCGCCGCATCATAGGGGCATATCGCCATACGCCCTTTACAGTTTTGTGCGCTTACTCAACCACGCCGGTCGGCAGCGGCATACCGTTCCACACCGCGTCGTAGTTCGGGCCGATGGTGCTGGTGGGAACCCACAGCAAATTACAGCCCCATGCAATCTTGTAGTATTGGCCGCTGGCGTCCACACCGATCACTTTGGCCGAGTTCCCGGCAGGGATCACCGTGTCGGTTGCTTCGCCGGGCGTCCAGTAGGTCTGGGCGTCCGCGACGAACGTCCCGCCCACTGCCGTGCTGGGGACCGGCAGCGCCACATCGCAGCCAGGAGTCGTGACGTTGATGTAATCAGCGACGGTTTTGGGGCAGCGACCGTAATCCCCGTAGCATTCGTACAACACGGTGTTACCACCAGCGCCGCACTCGTAAGCCACGAACCATTCGGCGGTGTCAGCAGCACTGGGCGGCGTCTCGCCCACATAGGCGTAGCTGCCAATTCGTGCCTTCAGCTTGCGTTGCGAAAAGCATCCAGTATCCGACATAGACTCCGTTAAAGTCGCCAATGAAGGTGGCTTGTTCGAATTCATGCAGCGTACTGTTGGCAGTAGTCGCCAGCCCATACTCGCGGGTAGCGCCGGAAGAAACCAGTCCAAGGTCCAGGCTGGCGTTACCACAGTTAGCAGCAGCATTCAACGCCACGCTGGTAGCCGTCGCCGCCGCCCACACCGGCGCAACCAACACCGCCAACGCCACTACGATCAACACCAAAACGAGCATAATACGACGCGAAATATGAAACATTGTTCATCCTTTCTATGTGTGTTTAACGTTGTAATCCGGTGCAGAGGAGCTTTGCGCGGGCATGACCCATGTCTGCGCCGCCGCACCTTTTCCAGTGTATCATGGCGTCAGGCCTCAACTTATAGAAACATCAATACAAGTTGCAAAAACATTGTAAAAAGCTCCGCGCGCTCACAACGCAAACTGCACTGTACATACGCCTCGGATCATGCTCCGCCAGCGGCTGCCAGTGTGAGATCAGCGGTTTCACATCTTTAATCGGACCAAGTGACACAACGCACGCACGACATGGCAGCGCGGGGCGTCAGACCGAGCGGTCAGTACTTGAGCGTATAAGCATCGGCACGGCTGGTTTGCCACACCACGATGTAAGGCTCAGTATCGTCGGGCGGGTTAAACACGGCGTCTTTGCGCGTATCCAGCCGGAATTCGCCAGTAGCTAAGCGTGACACGATAATGTCAAAATCACCGTAAGGATTCACATCTTCCCACAACACAATCGTGTCAACTTCCGGCACGCCTGCCTGCTCAATGGCTTCCGCAGTAATGGTGAACAAATATTCCCCCTCACTCTGCGGCGTGATGACATAGACCGTAATGGCCCCGTCCTGGTAATAAATGGCGACTGGCGCACCCAGCCCACCAAACGGGTTTACGCGGTCATCCCCACCTTGTGCGGCAACGGGATACGTCCCCCCAAGCAGACTGGTCAGAGCCAGTACAACCGTGATTATCGCGAGCGTTACTTTGCGCTGCATATCGTTTGCTCCTGCATGTGCTAGTGTTAGCGTGTGGCAACTTATGCCAGAGCGGATTATAGGATGAAAGCCAACCCTCGCGCCACTGAGATGTATTTCTCCCACATCCTGACCCACTATTGCCACGCCTCACTCTGATCTATACTACAGGTGTGGGTGCAACGGTAAACGTAGGTCAGGATAAACGATCATGGCGCGGATATTCATCAGCTACAGCCGAGTCGATGAGACCTTCGCTCGCCGCCTTGCCGGTGATCTCAGCCGGTTAGGGGCGGACGTGTGGATCGACGTGCAGGACATCCCCGCCGGGATGGATTGGAGCAACGCGATCCAGCAAGGGTTGGATTCCGCCGAGGTGATGCTTGTGCTGCTCTCGCCGGAGTCAACCGTCTCCGAAAATGTCGAGGATGAGTGGAAGTATTTCAAAGACCAAGACAAACCGCTGATCCCGATCATGGTGCGTCCGGCAAAAGTGCATTTCCAACTCCACCGCCTGCAATACATCGACTTTCACGATCAGCCCTACGACGCCGCACTGACCCAACTCCGCGAAGAACTCGCACGCCAGAGCATAACCCTGCAACCCACACGCAAACGACCTCCGGCGCGCACACCTACCCCTGTCCGTGAGCAAACACCGTCCGCGCCGCCGCCCCCACCCACGACGATCAAACCGCCACAAGAGGCTGCACCGTCTCGCGACAGCGCGCCGTCACAAACCCCCGTGCCGCGCAAGACCCAACACCGCCTCCGCACACAATCCTGGCGCACGTATCTGGTCGCCTTGCTGCTGATCGGTGTAGGCGCAGTGGGATTGTTCGTGGCGCTTTCGGCGCTGCTGGGCGGTGACGACGAGGACGGCGACGATCAGCGGGATGCGATCCCGTTCGTTGATCCCGACGGCGAAGCTCTGATACCTTGCGACGAAGCTGATTTCGCCGGGTTGCACATTGCCTACATTTCCGACGGTCTTTGGAATCCCGCCGCATCCACCTACACACTGCCCCTCGCCGCCGCCGAAGCCGCAGCAGAATGTGGCGCAACACTGGTAACCGAACACCCGCATCTCGAAGAAGATCTGCACGTGGTCGTAGAGGAGGTCAGCGGCGGCGACTTCCAGATCGTGATCCTTACCGGGGGTCGGTTGGCAGAGGCCGCGTTTGATATCATCCCTCAGCGGCCCGACATCTGGTTCATCACCGCCGATCTAGACCACGCCATGCCGTTAGACAACATGATCAACGTCACCGCCCACGAGCATGAGGCTGGGTTCCTGGCCGGTGTACTGGCGGGGCATCTAGCGACAACGCCCGGCGTCGGCGGCGTGTTCGGTAGCCTGGAAGACCCCGCTCAGGCAAACTACCGCGACGGATTTGCGGAAGGTGTACATAGCGTCAATCCAGAACTCACGGCGCTGACGCAGCATCATCCCGGCAACCCGGACGAGGCTTTCGACGATCCCAGTAGGGGTCAGAACATGGCCCATGAACTGTTGGACCAGCACGCGAGCGTGATCTTCGCCCCCAGCCACGTTACCGGAGATGGTGCGCTAGTCGCCACCGCTGCCATCGCTGCGGGAGCAGACGGTCCCCCGCCATTCTGCATCGGCGCGCAATCCGACCGCTGGCAGACCCTCCCCGAAGCGCGCCCCTGCCTGATCAGCAGCGTCGTGCCGCGCTACGACCTCGGGGTCGCCGAAGCAATCTTGATCATCGCCTCTGGCGACGTGCGTACAAACCTCATCTACGCGCCCATCACGTTGGCCCCCTTCCGCGACCACGCCGATCACCTCCCGCCAGAGACTATGGAGGCATTGAACGCTATCGAATAAGAAAACGGCACGCAGCTACGATTTTCTCCCCCTCTCCGGCTTGACGGGAGAGGGGGCCGGGGGGTGAGGTGAGCGTTGCGCGCCCCGAACATCCGTGCTATACTGGCGGCATCCGTATCCCGCCTCAACCCAACTGGATGCTGCCATGTCTGAACCCGTATACACTCTGCAAGCCGCCCGCGCGCTGGCGCTCCACGCGCAAGCTCTGACCACGCCCAACGGCCAGGAACCCGCCCCCACCCCGGACACGATCTACAACCTGATCGTCCAACTCACCGCCGTGCAGATCGACACGCTGCAAATGGTACGCCGCAGCCACTACGTCACGCTGTGGAGCCGCCTGGGGCCGTATGATCTCGCCGACTTCGAGCGCCTCGCCTATGACTCCGCGCACCGCCGCCTGTACGAATACTGGCATCACGCCGCGTGCCTGATTCCGCTGGAACATTTCCGCTGGTCCACCGCCAAAATGGAACAGATCAAAGACTGGGCAGGCTGGCGACGCAACTGGGCACTGCAACCGGGCAACCAGGAGATTATCGCGGGGGTCCGCCAGCGCATCACCGAGGAAGGCGCGCTGCGCACATCGGACTTCAAAGACACGCGCGACCAACGGGCTTCGTGGTGGGACTGGAAGCCCGCCAAAAACGCGCTCGAATATCTCTATGACCGGGGCGA
>CBEVZO010000101.1:0-8862 GCA_965554365.1 uncultured Anaerolineae bacterium | reverse complement strand
GTGTTTTATGTGCGCCAGGAACGCGACTGGGGTGAAACGAAGTACCCGTTCCGCAAGATGCTGCGGTTTGCGCTGGATGCGATCACGGGGTTCTCGTATTTCCCGTTGCAAGTGGCGATTTACGCCAGTCTCGTGTTGGGATTGCTTGCCGTACTCGCTGTGCCGGTCGTGGCGTTTTTGCGACTGTCCGGGAGCGATTTACAGTTTGAGGGGCAGGCGACCACGCTCGTGGTGGTTTTGCTGATGAGTTCCTTCCAACTGTTTTTCTTTTTTATCATGGGGCAATATCTCGCGCGCGTGTATGACGAAGTGCGCGAACGTCCACTGTACATCGTGGCTGATGTGTGGGAGCGTGATGCTCAGCCCGTGACAGACGTTGCCAACGCTGCAACTGAGTCCGCAGCAGCGGAAACAGATGCAACGGCTGAGTCAGCGTAACGGACGGCTCTGGTGGGAGGTGTGTTGCTGTGGCGGATAATGTACAGCCAGATGGCAACGGAGCAAACGATCGTGATCAAGTGCAAGAATACCGGCGCTTGATGCTTGAATATGAGGGTCTGGACGAACAGGTTGACGCGTTGTTGGCTGAATACAACGGCGCTACCGAAAATATGCCAGACGCAGACTATGAACGTTATCGGGAGTTGGCGCGCCGTCGAGATGATGTGTATCACCAGATGAAGGCGCTTGAACGCCAACTGTTTCCAGATGATGACACCGCATAACACACGCTGGAGCAGGTAGTACAGGTGTGGAATGCGTCAAGTGGTTGCCGGGTAGCATATCGCGACCCGGCGTGATAATGATGTGTATCAGGAGAGACTAACAAAGTGTCCGTAGAACGCAAACTGATTACCGGCCCAACTTTTGAAGAGATGTTGCACCCGCACAAAATTGATCCCGAAATCCGTGCTAAAGCACAACGGGCGATGACGGAAGACCCGCTGGCTTCGATTAACTTGTTTAATATCACCTGGCGTGATTTCGACAACCAGATTCAATACATTGTGCTGCCGCCGGAACTCACCGGGGTGCAGACGCCTATCGTGGTGTTGACCAGCATCCACTTCCCGACGCGCAGCCACAAGGTGGGCGCGACGTATTCGGTGCTGATTGAAAAGGAAATGTTCGGCGATGTTGATCCGGGAACGCATACGCTGATCTGGCCTTCGACGGGCAACTACGGCATTGGCGGCGCGTATGTCGCGGGGCGTATGGGTGTCAAGAGCATCGTGGTGCTGCCCGAAGAGATGAGCCAGGAGCGTTTCGACATGATCGAAGCGTATGGCGCAGAGATCATCAAAACGCCGGGTTGCGAAAGCAATGTCAAGGAAATTTACGATCAGGTCAATGGCATGCTGGCTGCCGACCCGAACGTGCGCAATATGAACCAGTTCGAGGTCATGGGTAATTACCGTTTCCACTACTATGTCACCGGCAACACCATCATCGATTTGATGAAAGAATTGGCAGAGAAGGGCATCGGCAAGGGCAAGGCATCGGCGTATGTGTCTTCGATGGGCAGCGCTGGAACGATTGCGGCGGGCGACCGGCTCAAGCAGGAATGGTACGATCACAAGATCGTCGGCCTGGAGCCAGTACAGTGCCCGACGTTGGCGCTCAACGGCTACGGTGGTCACGATATTCAGGGCATCGGCGACAAGCATGCGACCTGGATTCACAATGTGAATAACATGGACGCGATCATGTTGATCGATGATGTGGAAAGCAAGCTGGCGTTGCAAATCTTCGCCGAAGAAGCGGGACTGCGGGCGTTGGTCGAGAAAATCGGCATTCCACAGGAAACAGTCGATTATCTCAAGACACGGCTAGGCATCAGCAGCGTGTGCAATATTTTCGGTGCGATCAAGACAGCCAAGCATTATGATATGGGGCCGGATGATGTGATCGTGACTGTCGCTACGGATGGTCTGGACCGTTATGGGTCGGTGATGGCGGCTATGCAGGAGCAGTATGGCCCGGTTGATGAAACTGAAGCAGTGGCCCGCGTGCGTAGCCTCTTCCACGGTTTGCGCACCGACAATATCTGGGAAGGTAACTGGGAGAACCGTGCGCGTTGGCACAATCTGAAATATTACACCTGGGTTGAGCAACAGGGGAAAACGGTCGAAGAACTGGATGCCCAGAAAGGTACTGCTTGGTGGGAAGCTGAGCAGGCCCGCATACAGGAGATTGATGCCAAGCTGGTAGCGTATCGCGAAACCGGCGAGTTGTAAACTGAGGAGCAGACGGCGTGGTCTTCGCGGAAGATCGGGTGCTGGTAGGCGTTATCAATCGTAAGTGTGACCTGGAGAAGGCGCTGCACGAGCATTGGTATCGTATTCCCCAGAACTATGCCCCCAGGGGTATCCACGCCGAATATGTCGCGTTTTTCTTGAGCCGCGTGTTCAAGGAACTCAATGGCGGCATTCATTACTACGCACGACGCACGGGAATTGAGTTGGTACGGCGGCGTGATTTACTGCCGGACGAAACCACTAATTCCCGTGTGGACGATCTGTATCACAAGTTGCAGTTTGGTGAGGTGCGGCGTAAAGACCCGCCGATCCTCAACTTGCCCAAGCGCCGTTTCGCTTTCGTCTATACCACCTGGGATCGTTTTGAACAGGCGCGTGTGATCGCCGATCTGTACAGCACTGCCGATCACTTCGTGGATCGTGTGTTTCATGCGTTGGAGCCGAAAGTCCGACGGGATGGAGGCGATCCGCAGCGTGTTTGGGAGGCTCAGCGCATCAGCGATGACGGTGGCGCACAGATTCGTGTGGATTGCGAAGATGGCACGGTGATCGCGTCTACGGCGGCGCGTGGCGAGCATGTGATCCCGTTGTATGTATCCGGCGAACCGGACGCTGTGCAGTACAGTGTGGAAGCGATTTTAGAAGCTATCCGCCAGCATGGAGGCCCGTTGATGATCAACGTGCCGCTAGAAGAATAGACAAAAAACCTATGACATTGTTAATTACACATGCCACAGTCATTACGGGGGCGGACCCCAATCAGATTATCGACGAGGGCGCGCTGTTGCTTGAGGATGGTGTAATCCGCGACGTGGGACCATCGTCCGATCTAATGGCCCGTTATGCTGAGGCGGAGCAACTTGACGCGGGTGGTCAATACGCGCTGCCCGGAGGTATTTGTGCGCACACGCATTTTTACGGTGCATACTCGCGCGGCATGGCGATTCCTGGCCCGGCTCCCAGAGATTTCCCCGAAATCCTGGCGCGACTCTGGTGGCCGCTGGATAAGGCGCTCGATGAACAGGCGGTGCGGTTTAGCGCGCAGGTGTGTCTGATCGATGCGATCAAGCACGGAACCACCACCTTGATCGATCACCATGCCAGCCCGAATTTCATCAACGGCAGCCTGGACGTGATCGCGGATGCGGTCGAAGACGCGGGACTGCGCGGAGTATTGTGTTATGAGGTCACCGACCGCGACGGACCAGAGAAAGCGCAAGCCGGAATTGCCGAGAATGTACGCTTTCTCAAAGCGGCGCAGGATCGTTCGCTGGTGGGCGCGACTTTTGGGCTGCACGCAGGGCTGACACTCTCTGATGAAACGCTCGAAGCATGTGTCGCGGCGGCGGAAGGACTCGCTACCGGGTTCCACATTCATGTGGCGGAACACGAAGCCGACGAGGATGACAGTCTGCGCAAGTACGGCGAACGTGTGGTGAACCGGCTGCACCGGTTGGGTATTCTGGGGCCTAAGACAATTGTCGCGCACGCGGTGCATGTAGACGAGGCCGAACGCGCGTTACTCAAGGACTCCGGCACATGGGTGTCTCATCAACCGCGCTCGAATATGAACAACGCTGTTGGCACGTCGGCGTTGGATACCATGTTGGTGGAAGGTATTCCGGTGGTGCTGGGCAATGACGGCTTCAGCAACACTATGTGGGCCGAGTGGAAGGCCGCGTATCTGCTGCACAAAGCCGCCAGCCGCGATCCGCGCCGCGCACCGGGTGATGCGATTGCGCGCATGGCAATGGATCACAATGCACGACTCGCAGAAGTGTTTTTCCCTGGCACGACCCTCGGACGACTTGTGCCGGGTGCGGCGGCGGATGTGATTCTGGTGGACTACCATCCCTTCACACCGCTGACAGCGGGCAATTTCCCCTGGCATGTGCTGTTTGGTTTTGAGTCGTCAATGGTCACGACCACGATTGTCGCGGGTAAGGTGCTGATGCGTGATCGCAAGCTGTTGACGTTCGACGAAGCAACGATCACGGCAGCGGCGCGAGAACACGCCCCAGCAGTGTGGGCACGTTATAACGAGTTTGCCAATCACGTATTGACTGATTAAGGAGACAAGACTATTGGCTAAAGACCCTAAGATGTTGACGGTGGCGGTTCTGGGCGGAACCGGCAAAGAAGGTTCCGGGCTGGTGCTGCGTTGGGCGCAGATCGGCTATCGTGTGTTGATTGGATCGCGGTCGGCAGAGCGCGCAGTGGAAAAAGCCCAAGAACTCAACGCGCTGCTGGGCGACGATGTGATTCAGGGCATGGACAACGTGCAGGCGGCGCAGGAAGCTGAGTTGGTGATCCTGAGCGTGCCCTACTCTGCGCACAAGCCGATCCTGGAATCGATCAAAGACGTGGTGCAAGGCAAGATTTTGGTGGATGTCACGGTTCCGCTGCAACCGCCCGCGATTCGCACCGTACATGTACCTGAAGGCAAGTCGGCCAGCCTGGAAGCGCAAGCGTTGCTAGGTGAGGGCGTGCGAGTGGTCGCGGCGTTCCAGAACGTGAGCGCAGCGCATCTCAAAGAATTGGGACACTCGGTCAACTGCGATGTGCTGATGTGTGGCGATGATGCCGACGCCAAAGCCGAGATCGCGCAGTTGATCGAAGCGATTGCCGGGATGCGCGCGATTGATGCCGGGCCGCTGGCGAATGCGGTCGCGGCTGAGGCATTGACCCCAGTGCTGCTGTATATCAATAAACGCTACAAAGTTGCGGGAGCCGGGATTCGCATCACAGGGTTAGAGTGACGTGTCTGCATCACAGCCTACACCGCCACAGTTATCTCTGATTGCATTGCCGGGGATTCCGCACATCCAGCCGGGGGATGATCTGGCGCGCCTCATCGTTGACAGCTTGACGCGTGCGAATCTGACGCTGGTTTCTGGCGATGTACTCGTGATCACGTCTAAGCTGGTATCCAAAGCTGAGGGACGGTTCGTGGACCTGCGCACCGTCACGCCCTCACCGCGCGCGGTGAAAGTGGCGACACTGACTCGCAAAGACCCGCGCCTCATCGAGTTGATCCTGTGCGAATCCAGTGGGATTTCACGGATGCGCGGTGAAGTGCTGATTGTGCGGCATCGGTTGGGCTTCACGCTGGCGAATGCAGGTATCGATCAGTCAAACGTGGGGCGCGACGGCGGCGAGTGGGTGTTGTTGTTGCCTGAAGCCCCCGATTCCTCGGCGGCACAGATACGCGCGGCAATCGTTGCTCTGACGGGCATCGCGCCGGGGATCGTGATCAGTGATTCGCATGGTCGTCCCTTTCGCGTGGGCACGTTAGGCGTGGCGATTGGAGTGGCGGGGTTTCCTGCGACCTGGGACCAACGCGGCGAACGTGATCTGTATGGGCGTGAGATGCGGGTGACGGTCACGGGGTTGGGCGACGAGATCGCGGCGGCAGCGGGCCTGCTCAGTGGGCAGGCGGCAGAAGGGTTGCCGGTGGTGCTGGTGCGCGGGCTGCGGCTCCCGATGGGCGAAGGCCGCGCGGCGGATTTGGTGCGCCCTGAGGAATTCGATCTGTATGCCGGATATCAGGAAATCGACAGCTAAACGTCATGGACGCTGCCGCGTTATTTGCTATGATCCAGAGTAGACGCTCGATCCGGCGCTACGAGCAGCGCCCGGTTCCTGACGTGGTACTCCAGCGTCTGCTTGAAGCAGCGCAGTGGGGACCGTCAGCGCACAACCGTCAACCCTGGCGCTTCGCGGTATTGGTGGATGCAGAACGTAAAGCAGCGTTGGCCTCTGCGATGGGCGCACGGTTCCGGGTGGACCTCGCGGCGGACGCTGTGCCGGAGGACGAGATCGAGCAGCAGATTGCGCGTTCGTATGCGCGATTGACGGAGACTCCGGCGCTGATTGTGCTGTTTGTCAGTATGGCGGATATGGACCAGTATCCTGATCCGCGCCGCCAAGCCGCAGAGCATACGATGGCGGTGCAGAGTGTGGCATTAGCCGCTCAAAACCTGCTGCTGATGGCACGTGCTGAAGGGTTGGGGGCGTGTTGGGTTTGCGCGCCGTTGTTTTGCCCGGATGTCGTCCGTGAAGTGTTGTCGCTCCCGGCAGATTGGGAGGCGCAAGGGTTGATTACAATGGGTTATCCTGCCGAGCAACGCACCAAAACACGAGACTCACTTGACACAAAGAGTAGATGGTATTGAACGCAAAAAAAGTTGTGGCATTAGCAGGCGGTGTAGGCGGGGCCAAGCTGGCCTACGGACTTGCCAAACGTGTAGCCCCCGAAAATCTGACGATCATCGGCAATGTAGGCGATGATTTTGAGCATTACGGGCTGCATATTTCCCCTGATCTCGATACGTTGATGTACACGCTAGGTGCGGTTGCTAACCCTGAAACGGGCTGGGGTTTTGCGGGCGAAACGTGGCAGATGCTTGATATGTTGGCGCAGTATGGCGAACAGGCCTGGTTCCGGCTGGGCGACCGTGATCTCGCGACGCATGTGCTGCGCACGGAGTGGCTGCGTCAGGGCGTCACACTCACGGAGGTTACGGCACGGTTGGCGCGCAGCCTGGACGTGCAGCCGCGTTTGCTGCCGGTGACCGACGATCCAGTGGCGACGTTGGTTGATACTGAGGAGTATGGTACGCTGCCGTTTCAAGTGTATTTTGTGCGTTACCGTTGGCAGCCTGCCGCGCGCCGTATTTGGTATCATAGCGCAGATCGTGCGCGCGCAACCGATGCGGTACTGTTGGCGCTGCACGAGGCGGATGTGATTGTAGTGTGCCCTTCCAACCCAATCCTGTCGATTGAGCCGATTCTGGTGATCCCCGGTGTGCGGGAGGCGCTGCAAGCACGGCGTGGGTTTAGCGTCGCCGTGAGTCCGTTCATTGGCGGGCGTGCAGTCAAGGGGCCAGCGGCTAAGCTGATGGGTGAATTGGGGTTGGGCATCACTCCGCAGGATTTAATTCAGTATTATGCGGGTGTGTTGGACGGTCTGGTGATTGATGTGTCGGATCGCGAACAGACACAGCCTGCTGATTTTCCTATACTTAGTACGCATACGTTGATGCAGTCTGGGGCAGACAAAATGCGGTTGGCAGCGGAGATTCTTTCTTGGGTGGAGGATGTGAGACAATGAATGTATGGGCGATTGTGCCGGTCAAGCCGTTAGGACGCGCGAAGAGCCGCCTGTCGGATGTGATGGAGCCGGATTTTCGCGAAAAACTGGCAACGCGTTTGCTCAAGCAAACCGTGCGGTTGCTGCTTTCGACAACAGGAATTCAGGGCGTATTGGTGATCAGCCGCGATTCAAAGGCGCTGGCGATGGTGCGCGAAATTGGTGCGCAGACAGTGCAGGAAAGTGGCGCACCGGAACTCAACAATGCGCTGTCACGGGCGACACAGGCGCTTAAAGTTTGGGGCGCAACGGCGTCCGTGATTGTCCCGGCAGATTTGCCGTTGCTGACGCGGAATGATGTTGAAGAGGTGGTACGTTTGGGACGTTATCATAACACAGTGGTGATCGCGCCTGACCGGCATGATGTCGGCACAAATTTGATGTTGGTGCGTCCACCGGGGATAATCCCGTATGCGTTTGGCGAAAACAGTTTTGCGGTGCATCAACGTCTTGTTCAGGAAGCACAGGCGGACTTGCTGGTGTACCGTTCGGAACGGGTGGCGTTGGACCTGGATACAGCAGACGATTTGCGCACATACGTGGCACTGGCGCAGCGTCTAAACGTGCCGTTGATCGAGCCGGTGGTATCTGGTGGTTTCGTGTCGGTGCATGATTCGCAAGTGGATCACAAACCGGTCTAATGGTGTACTACTTTTATCTGGAGGTTTTTTGTGATGGCTGATCGAGTAGCACTTTATTTGCAGGACGCGCATCCGTTACAAGATGCGATTGAGTATGTGCAGTACGCCGAGGCCAGCGGCTTTGAGGCGGTGTGGCAGGCGGAGAGCCGTCTGGTGCGTGATGCGGTGGTTCCAATGGCCGCGTTTGCCGCGACGACCAAGCGTATCAAGATCGGCTCCGGCGTGATCAACAATTGGACGCGTAACGCGGCCTTGACGGCGGCGACCTTCCTCACGCTGGATGATCTGGCCCCGGACCGTATGTTGCTGGGGATCGGGGCGTGGTGGGACCCGCTCGCCAAGAATGTAGGCATTAAGCGCCGCAAGCCGCTGTTGGCGATGCGCGAGCATGTGACAGTGGCGCGTGATCTGCTGGCGATGAAGAATGTCACGTTCGAGGGCGAATTCGTGCAGATGACGGGGGTAGAACTCGACATCGTGCATGGTCGCCGCGAACCGCGCAACGTGCCGATCTACATTGGCGCGACCGGCCCGAAGATGTTGGCGCTCACGGGTGAAATCGCCGACGGTGCGCTGCTCAATTATCTTGTGTCGCCGGAATACAACGTGCGCGCGTTGGAGCAGTTGGAGAAGGGCGCGAAACTCGCTGGGAAGACGCTCGATGATATCGACCGTCCGCAGTTGGTGGTGTGTTCGGTTGACAACGACCGCAAAAAGGCGCTGGATGGCGCGCGCAAGTTGGTGACGCAGTATCTTGGCCAGCAACCGCATATTATGAAAGCCAGCGGTGTGAGTCAGGATTTGCTCGACG